>JAESTW010000275.1 GCA_016763395.1 Kofleriaceae bacterium | reverse complement strand
CGATAAAATCCCCACCGCCGCTGTTCCGTCGCCGCCGATATGACTGCCAATGCATTTGCCGATATGCCCACCGGTACTGAACGGGCCTGTGAAAGGCTGCGGCGATAGTCCAGTCGCTTGCGGCTATCGACATCAAAGCGAATCTCGATGGCGTTGGCACCAATCTCGCCCAAGGTGTCAATCCTGTTCTGATTGTTAGAGAATAGCAGGATAGGAAACGCGAATCGCAGGATAGGAAAAGCGTAGCAAGCTGGGATTCTCTAGTGTGGAGGCATGGCAACCAGCACAGTATTTACACCTTCCCAGTGCCCACCTCGGCCCAAAAAGCTCTTTGACAACCTGTCTCGCGAACACGGTTTTGAGCGGGTGACCGGGCAGGGGGAGGTGCCACAGCATCTCCGTGGCACTCTGTATCGCAATGGCGTGGGTATCATGGAGCAGTTCGGGCGGCGCTATGATCACCTCTTCGAAGCGGACGGTGCGGTTTCCGCATTTCGATTTTCCGATGATGGGCTCTACACGGCGGCGCGGGTGGTGCAGAGCGCGGGCCTTGTCGAGGAGCGAGCGGCCGGGCGCCATCTGGGCAGTTTTGCTGCCTCTTGGCTCACTCGCCTGAGTCGAATGCACCGAGGAGGGCGTAAGAACACGGCTAATACTCATGTCGTGTCATGGCAAGATCGTCTCTTCGCCCTGATGGAGGGCGGCAAACCCACGGAGATCGATCCAGAGAGTTTGCACACCATCGGCGAGAGTGATCTTGGAGGCATTGTTTCCGGCGCTTTCTCAGCCCATCCACATAGGGTCGCCAGCCGGAACACTCTCTACAACTTCGGTCTCAGCTACGGGCGGGAGACCAAATTACACATATTCGCCCTCCCTGACCGGGGTGCCCCCAGCGAGCTGTGCCAGATTCCCTTAGCTCACCCGGTGCTCTTGCACGATTTTGTTGTTACCGATAAACACCTAGTCTTTTTCATTTGCCCACTGAAGATCCGCCTGTGGCGCATGCTGCTGGCACTGAGAAGCTTCGACCAGAACTTTCGCTGGGCGCCGGAGTTGGGCACCGAGGTCATTGTTGTCCCCATCGACGCACCCCATAAGCTGCGACGTTTTCGGACAGAGGCTTTTCACGTCTTTCACTTCGCCGGCGCCTACGAAGATGGGGACGAGATCGTGGTTGACTACGTGCGCTATGCGGATGGAAACCTCTTGGGCGCGCTGAAAGACGGCAGTGGTCTCTCCTGGGAGCAGAGCAAGGCGCCTCCACCAGGGCATCTGCACCGCGCTCGCATCCAGCCCAATACGGGAAGCTTTCACTCCGAGCCGCGCTGTAATGTGGGCTGTGAGTTCCCTCGCATTCCGGCTTCGATCGAGGGCTCGCGTTTTGGCGATATTTGGATGCAAAGCGAGCGATACATCGACGGTTTTTTGCGCTCGCAGATCTCGCGCATTGATGAGGCCGGTGCACTGCGACATCATCTCTTGGATTCAGGACAACTCTGCTCCGAGCCTGTCCTGGTGGAAGATCCTTCCCGGCCGGGCAAGGTGCTGTCCCTACTAACTGTGGTTTTTGACTCGTACAAAGAGAGCAGCAGCCTTCTGGTTTTGAACCCCGAGAGTTTGCTAGTGGAAGCTCGATTCGAGCTTCCACAGGTCGTGCCCTTGAGCTTTCACGGCAGCTGGGTCCCCGGTTCAGCCTCGAGCTGAACGAGTCTTGAACTGAAGCTCCAGGTCAACCATACAATCCTCGTCGGGACCGGCCGCGAGGTAGCACTCGATCGGCGGGAAGGAGCAGGGCGCCAAACCACTTTGCGGAAACCAGAGTGAGTAGATGTCTCGATAGATGGCATCTAACTCAGCAAGGGGCCCTTGGAAGTGAAAGATGGCGAAACGACCCGCGGGAATCTGAGAGCAAAAAAGAGGAGCCAACGGGCTGGCGGGCAGCTCCTCCACTCGAATGCAGGCGTCGTATCGGCAACGCTCATCGGCAGTGATAACCGGGTCATCGTGGAGAATGCCGAAGAGTTCCGGATCTTGGGCGCAGTAGCCCAGGTTCATGGCCTGTTGTACAAACTTCTGCCACATCCGCACATTTGGCGCGACCTCGTATCCGCTCGAACCGCTGATGCACACTACAGCGATCGCCTGCCGCTCTTCAAAACGCAGCATGCCCTGCAACGCGGACAGCCTTTCTGCCATCAGTGGCAGCTCTGGAAGCGAGTAGAGTTCGCTGGGGGAGAAGTCCTTGCCGTAGCGCTTCTTCAGGACGCCAACACTCTGCTTGTGCTCCTCGCCCGGGTTGCGGAGTGCCGAGGGACTGATTCCGAAGAAGGATGAGAAGGCCTTCGAGAAATTCGCACTGGACGAGTAGCCACAGGCGAGTCCGATCTCCGTGACGCTGAGGTCATCCTGGTAGGCCAACATTCGCGCAGCACTTTCAAGGCGGTGGCGGGTGACGAAGTGCCCGACGGTTTCTCCCATGAGCGAGCGGAAGATGCGATGGAAATGATACTCGCTGAAGGAAGCCGCTTTGGCGATTTCTGCCGTTCGAATTGGCCGTGCCAAATTGGAGCGGATGAACTCCAGCGCTCGCTGCACCCGTTGTCGGTACTCAGCCATCTGTTTTTCAACGCAAGTGGCGTCAGTATGGTGGCCATCAGGGTGGAGACTAACAGATGCAAATCTTGTGCAGGCCCCGTATCGTCAGGTCTTCGCTACGCACGGGCAACGACGACCGTGCAAGTCTGTGCCGCGTGACACCGATCCCAGTCTTCCCTGGACGTTGAGCCGATGGACGCAAACGAGAATAAGGTCTAGGAATCGCTCTCGCCGCAGCTTCGGGGTGTTCTAGCGGCCTCGAATCGCTACGAAGTGCGTCTTGGAGCCAGCCCTAGGCGCGACCGTTTCGTGGTTCAACATTTTTCCAAGTGAGCTGTACAGATGCCCCTCCTTTCGGCGATTGCACAATGTGTAGTTTGCCACCATGAAGTCGCATGATTCGCGAAACGATTGCCAACCCCAATCCTGTCCCCTTGGTCTTTTTCGTAGATAGCCGGACAAATGGCTTGATCACTTTTGGGCGATCTTCCTCGGGAATTCCATCCCCAGTATCTTGAACATCGACAACGCACTCGCCTTCAAAAACGCGAATGTCAATGTATAGTGTCGTTCCACCGTATGCCATCGCATTGAGAACGACGTTGCTGGTAGCGCGATCAAAGAGCTTCTGATTGGCAAGAACCCGAGCGCCCTCATCATGCGTAATTTCTACCCTTACATCCTCTCGGACTGCTGTGACCTCATGGGCAATTCGGGTTACCGCTTGGGCGACATTGATCTCCTCTGTCATGAGCTCTGGACGGTCTTGATGAAACTCATCAAATCCAACATAGGTTAAGAGTTCTTCGAAGAGCTTGTCGACCTGTTCGAGATCGCTGATTAGCCCTGAGGTTTCTTTCGGTAGCGCATCGGACATCTTGCGCTCAATACTTTCGACGCGAAAGTGCATGCGCGAGATTGGTGTTCGTACCTCGTGAGCAACGGTCCGCAAAAGGTCTCGCTCGTCGTGTAAGAGTTGTCCGACTCGATCGGCCAACGTATTTAATGATGAAGCGATTCCGTCTAGCGGATCAGCCTCGTCTCGTTGGGCTCGGGCGCTAAAGTCACCCTTGTGCATGCGAGATGCGACTTCTTCAAGGCTGCGAATCCGCCTAAAAACTGCGTACGTTGCGAAGAGTGCTATCAGACACGCAATAAGGATTGCTAGGCCAATCACCGTTGGTAGACGTGTTGTATACCCAAAGGGCAAGGGGCCAAAGACTACCTGTCCGGGGTTGTCCGGTACTCGGGCGATTACAAAGAGTTTGCGAGAACGGGTCTCTACCCGCGTGATAGCGCTCCCACTCGAAGCCTCAAGAAAAACTCCATACCCGAGGGTCTCGCTCAACTGCTCGGCGTAATCGCGTCGCTCCACGGGAGGTGTATCGGCGAGGATCGTAGCGTAGCTCTCCGCATGTCCTCGCAACAACTCCAGACTCGTTTCGTCGGCAGGACTATCTAGCAGCATCCGCGTAATTAAGAGCGTAATCAGAATCGCTGTCGCCACCACAATCGTCAATCGGGCGAAGAGGCCGATCAAGCGTCGTGCTCCACGAAAAGATATCCGACGCCTCGAACTGACTTGATCCAGCGAGGTTTCTTGGCGTCATCGCCCAGCTTTGTCCGCAAGCGACCAATTCGCACATCGATGGTTCGGCCTAGGCCATCATAATCGGTCTGGCACACTTCGCGGCTCAAGGTATCTCGACTGAGTTGTTGTCCGGCATGCTCTTTGAGATAGGCAAGTAAGTCAAACTCCGCATCGGTGAGGTCGAGTTCTATAGTACCGAGACAAGCAACGCGATTAACGGTATCGATACTAAGCTCGGACGTGGACCTGCTCGACGCTAGGGCCTCGCTTCTGCGCAAGAGTGTGCGCACGCGGGCGAGAAGCAGCCTTGGTTCAACGGGCTTGCCAAGGTAGTCATCGGCACCGAGTTCTAAGCCGACGATTTCATCGACCCAGCCAGAACGTGCGGTGAGTAGCAGGATAGGTTTGTGAAACCACGCGCGAAGATCGCGACAAATCTGAAGACCATCTTTGTTGGGAAGCATCAGATCGAGAATGACCAACTCAGGATCTACCCTTCGGATGGCCTCTTCAGCCAATCCACCATCAGCAACGATCTCCACTTCAAAGCCACTGTCTCGGAGATAGTCGGCGACAAGGTCAGCGAGTTCCTCGTCATCTTCGACGAGCACGATACGGGATGATTGAGTGGGCATGGATCGAGAACTAGAATGTCACCGTCGGGACTCGCGGTCTAGGCCTTGATTGTAACAGTGTGTATGGGCTCAACCTGGACGCTAAAGCGAAGCGGCGCGACATGGTCTGCAAGATCGCCAGCCATGAATCGCGAGGCTCGTCGGAGCTAAGGACTCCCACAGCCAATCCACTCAGAGAGTTTTGCCCGATCTTCGGCGGATGGTTGATTGGCAGCAGCGGCGGGAGGCATTGTGGTGCCTGTGCAGCCCGTGCATTGATTTTTGCGGAACCAGCCTGAACACCACTAAGAGAGTCCCAGTTTGCCGCAGGAGGCGCTCCTCGGCGGTTTGCGGAATCGGCGGCGTGGCAGCTCGTGCAGTTATCGCTAAAGAAGGCCTCACCAAAATTGGCGTAGGTCAGAGACGAGGTCGTACAAGTGTTACCTGGATCTGGGTTTTCGGTTTCTTCGTCACAGGCGAAGAGCGAGAGGGAAAGAACGAATGGCAATAGGAGTCGAGGAGTCAAAGTAGGCTACTTTCGGGCAGATGGTTATGGATAGGATTGGTAAGGGTCGTAGTAACTATTGGGTCTTTTTTTCGAAGACGACAACTCCCTCTGGGAGAGATGCGGCTGCAACATTCGTCATCGCTTGGGACATCGGGAATGCAATGTTCTCAATTGTTGCGACTAGAGGTTTTATGCTGAACGGGGCTGGGCTTGTATCTGGGTAGGGTTCAACGGTGATAACGGCCTTGAAAGTCTCGTCGAGTACGATTGCGGGGTCGATAAAATCCTGGCCCGGTCTCGGTGGGGAACCGTCGGGACCCGCGGTAGGACCCGCGCCATCAAGATCGGCGGCATCCACCGCTGTGAAACGCCCTGTTGAAATTGGACCGTTGGGACCAACAACCCAGCCCTCATACATCCAACCAGAAGCAAGCTCCGGAAGCTCTAAACCAGGAGCCGGCGGCAGGGGAGGAACTAAGAACCAAATGCCCTGATTGTTGTCACTCGTGTCTCCACTTGTGGTTGGTGTGTTTAAGACAAAGCGACCGGTGGCCTCTGCGAAGTCAGTACCCACAGCCGCGGTATCTGATGTCTTCAAATACGCCATCCCATCAGCGACGGGGCCAGCAACGATATGAACTTGGGATGGTTGGGGTTCGTCGCCAGTCGCTGGTTCAATCGTCAGAATAAATTTCGCCGCAGCGCTGACAAGTGTTTCATCAACGTCAAAGTAGCTTGGGCTGAGAAGCCCCTCGGAGTCTGCAGAAAACCGGCCGGTCGTCATGGGTTGCCCATCCACAATAAGCCAACCTTCATAGACAAAGTCCGCACCAAGATCGGGGAGGTTATCAAGCCTATAGCTAAGCTTCAGAACAC
Organism: Kofleriaceae bacterium; assembly: GCA_016763395.1. GTDB lineage: Bacteria > Myxococcota_A > Polyangia > Haliangiales > Haliangiaceae > NORP324. The sequence goes on along the minus strand of JAESTW010000275.1, from coordinate 2,219 downwards.
CAGGGGTCTCGTCACCGGCGTCAACGGGGGTCTCGTCACCGGCGTCAAGGGGTGTCTCTGCGCTATACCCATCGTTACAGGCAGCTAGGGCAGAAAGAAACAGACCGGAAGCAATCAATAAATAGTACATAGTAGGGACTCACTCACTGTTAAGGGGGACTTGAGAGGACCCAACGAATGTTGCGTCTGCTCCCAAGATCAAACTACTTTGTGAGTCCCCAGCAAACGAGTAAAACGGAGTAAAACGGAACCGGAGCATTGCTGATCTGCCCCAGAATACTTATAAAATTAGTAGTTTAGACTGATTGTTGGCTACCGCTGTACAACAACTGGCAATGAGGGATTGAGCATATAGCCGCCCTTACTTCGAAGCAGTAGATCACGTAGCCCAAGCTTTCTCAGGGTAGCCAGAGCGACTTTGACTCGGCTAATTCCCGCTTCGTGTACCACCGATTCTCCGGGCCAACCGATCTCCAATAGTTCTTCCATGAGCAAGGGCTTGTCCGGCGTGCTTTGGCGGTACTCGGCAAGTGCGGCGAGTAGGGGAAATAGCGCTGGTCGTTTTTCAATCCCAACATGGGGCTGGTTAGGTGCTCGGAACCAGGTGCCGTCTTTGGCAATGATCCAGGCGTGAGCATGAATTGCACGACGCAAAATTCGGTGTGCGCTTCGGGTGTCATCAGAGTCAGCCCCCCCTGCATCCAGGACACTGGCGGCTGCACGAACGTGGGTGTCCGAGCTTCGCGGATCGCCGGCGGCCATTTGATTTCTGCTGTAGAGCAGCTCAAGGTGTGCGTGGTGAAGTTCTAGCGTCCGCAGTAGCGAAGGGTCTCCCAGATCGCTGAGCATGGCCTCTGCAGCAGCGAGCTCCCGTGCCGCCGCCGGTGCATGCCCAATCGTCGCATTGATGCTGGCAGAGCAGGAAAGGAATAGTCCTTGCTGTCGCCTGTCTCCCACGGTTTCGAGGATATCGATAGCATCTCGGTAACACTGATGAGCATTGGTCAGTTCACCCTTTTCGCGCAGGAGGCCGCCAAGATAGCCAAGGAGGTGACCCTCAAGCATTCGATCGCCAATCGTGCGCAGGTTTTGCAGTGCTTGCTCATAACACCGGCCCGCCTCATCCAGATTTCCCAACTCTTGCTCAAGGATTCCGAGATTGCCAAAGATCAGTCCAGCAGAGCGTCGGTCTGAGTGTTCTTCGTAGGACACCAAGGCTTGTGAGTAGTACTTCCGTGCTTCTTCCAGACGACCCTGCTGCAGACGCAGAGTGCCAAAATCTTTGAGCACAGAGGCAGCGCCTGGCAGGTCTCCAGCCGCCCGGAAACATTGCACCGCTTGCTCATAGGAGGCCCAGGCTTCCTCTAGTTCGCCGCGACTGTGCTGCAAATTCCCAAGCCTCGCGTAAATCCGGCCAAGGATACTGCCCTTGGCAGTTTCCTCCGCAATCGAGACCGCACTCTGCAAATGACCTTCAGCTTCTTTGAGCTTGCCACCGGCCTGACTCACCTCTCCCATCGCGCAGAGAATACTTGCCTGAAGTTGTGACTCCTCGCCGTCCGATTTGTCGAGAGCCTGTGTCAAATCCGTCATCGCCTGGTCCATGTGGCCAAGATTTTTGTGAGCATTTCCCCGTGCGAGGAGCGTTCTCGCCGCAAGAGCCGAATCCAGTCCGCTTGTCTCCAAGCAGCAGTTCAGCATGTGTAGCTGTGTTGCAAAGCAGCCACGGCTGGATACGGCCCGATCCAGTGCAAGCACACACTGGGTCATCGCGGTTGCAATTTTGGGATCGCTATAGTCCTCGCTGGCTCGGTGAAATGCGGCAACTAAGTTGTCGTACTCGGCTACTGCTGTCAGTCCAATGGAGGCTTTCTCTGACCTTCCAAGACGAGCGAAGTACTCTAGGTGACGCAGGATCGTAGTTTCAGACTCTGTGCTCTCAGCAAGCTTCTCCCAGGCGTAGTCACGTATGCTTTGGTAGAGACCAAAGCGCCGTTCCCCTGGGACTTGTTCTAGCGTGTAGGACCGGATAAGCGATTTGCCGCGCAGCCCTTGAATGGTATCGAGGACGAGACTTTCGCCAAAGCTGCTTAGGTCGATGATTGACTCGGCGGCCTCCAGCGCAAACCCTCCTCGGAATACTGAGCACTGGGCGAGTGCGGATTGCTCGGCAGAGGATAGAAGTGTCCATGAGAGATCGATCGTGCCTCGTAATGTGG
>JAESTW010000274.1 GCA_016763395.1 Kofleriaceae bacterium | reverse complement strand
CCCATCCCTTACACGATCGAGAGCAATCGCCCAGGGTTATCGTTTTTTACGAGATTGGGAGATAGCAACAACTAGAGCGTCTCATGTGGATCGCCGGCCGGTTCCATATGAATGGTGATGTCCGAAATCTCAGGATGGTGCTTGCGCAGAGCAGATTCCACTTCGTGAGAAATATGGTGAGCTTCCAACAGTGAAATCTCACCATCTGCGTGAACATGAAGGTCCATGATGATTTCGTCAGACAGTCCTCGAGAACGTATTCGATGGCAGTCGACGACCCCTGGGACACCGAGAACGATTGTAAGAATTTCACCATCGTCGATTTTCGCTTGGTCCAAAAGAACAAAGAGGTTCTGAGATATCACCGTCCAGGAGATTTTAAACAATATCGCGACCACCACCAAGGCACCAATGCTGTCCGCCCATCCAATACCCCAGTAGTTGGCAACGTAGCTGACCAGGACCGCCAAGGTCACCAGGACGTCGCTTGCGGTGTGGGCTGCGTCTGCCGCAAGGTAGGTACTCTTGAGCTCCTTTGCCTTTCTTGCTTCGTAGCTGGCGACGAAGATATTGACGGTAAGAGTTCCAAGGATCACGAGCACGCCGGCTATCTGCGGAGGCTGCGAGGTGGCTCCAGAGAGCAAGGCATCGATGGAACGCAGTGCTAGTCCGAACCCAACTGCAGCAATCGAAATTCCAAGGATGCTAGCGGCGAGGACCTCAAGCTTTCGGTGTCCGTAGGGATGTTTGTCGTCCGGCGGTTTTTCGGCTTTGTGCAGAACGACTAAGCCTACGATGTTGGCGCTGGCATCAACCCCGGAGTGAACTGCATCTGCCGTGATGGAAAGCGAGCCCGAGAGTACTCCAAAGATCGCCTTGGCGCCGGCCACCAAGAGGTTGAAAAAGAGTTCAATCAGTAGAACATTGCGTACTTGTCGACTTCGAGATTGCGCCTGCGAGTTCTCGTTCGGGGCCTCTGGGGCTGCAGCAGTCATCTTGGGCGCAGTGTATCAGCGGCCGACAAAAGGGGCTTTGGCAGACTCCGGCACGCATGGAAGGTGATATATTTCAACGGGTTATCGCCAGTTTCGGGCGTTTCGTGGTGGCACTATCGATTGCTTTGGTAAGCGGAGTAAGAATTCTCGTTTGCGAGAGTTGCTATCGGGAGTAGCGCGTCTGGAGAAGGTCAGTAGTTGGCGCTGCAGTGCACATTGCCAAACTCGAGCACGCGCTGGAGATTGCGTGCTCGAGGGAGAGCGATAACAAAACGGTCTATGCCGCCCGGCCTTCTCTCATCGACGCTAGGCGCCGAGGTTAGTACATAGACCAGGCTTTGGGACGGGTAGGACCGCCGCTGTTGTAGTGGAAGCGGAACATAGGGACATACTCTTGATGGTCCGGCTCGACTTCGATGATTTTCATTCGCTCGACGTCCGGATATCCTCGGTCCCGCGCAATTAGTACCGGGCACAAGGCTTCGCGGACAACTCGCTCTGAGACCGAGCCCATTAGCAGACGTTTAGCTCCAGTGCGACCATGGCTGCCCATGAGGATTAGGCTTGCCCCAATGTCCCGCGCAAGTTCGAGGATAACTTTGAGAGGATCACCGATTCGGACATGAACCATCATTGCCAATTCACCCCCACGGTCCAAGCGGTCAAATACTTTCTGAATTTGATCCTGAGCTTGTTCTTGAATCTCCTCCGCGTATTTGTAGTCGATTTTTTCGTTCTTCTTCAGTCCAAGACCTTTGTGTGGGTCCAGTACGACTAGAAAGTGGAACTCGCGTTCTTTGCTCTCTTGGGCCAGGTTAAAGGCATGTTGCAACGCAAGCTCCGATGGTGGGGAGAAATCGTACGCGACTAGAATTTGTGCAGGCTGTGATGTCATGAGTTTCCTTTCATACAATCCAACTACAAGAAGCGCGCCATATATTCGCCCCGGCATAGGGGCGAGTAGGTAGGTCCTTTCGCAAAGATTGCTCTCGTGGTGCAAATGCGCGCGAAAGCTGCGTGTTTTCCGTCCTTATGGAGGAACACCGGAATATCTAGATTGTGACTCAGGTACCCTTTCCATCCTAATGAAGAAACAGCTACCACTCATTGTCGTTGCCTTGGCGATTGTCCTAGGAATAGTACTGGTACTCCGGCCTGGGAAAAGCTCCGAGTCCGAGAGAAAATCAGCCAATTCGACACTTGCGGAAAGGTCGGGCGATGGGCCTGCGACGGTACAGCCAGCCTCCAAAGCACAGGAGAAATCCGCCTCTGTATCAGGTCACGTTGTCGATACCAGAGGACAGCCAGTAGAAGGGGCTAGTGTATCTCTATTGCCTGTAAGCGGAAATTCCGTCTCTCTCAATGCCTATGAAAGTGTGACCCGCACGGCGGACAAAGGAGCCTGGACTTTGAAGGCAATGCCGAGTGGCTCGTACAGTGTATCGGCAAGTGCACCCGGGTATCTGCCAATGCACCTTTCCTTAGAATTGGCCCCAGGAGAACAACGTGATTCGTTGCGCTTTGAGCTTCGTGCCGGTGGTATGGCATTGAGCGGACAAGTGTCAGACGCGCTCGGGGGAACACTTGCTGGTGCAGTCGTACACGCGTTGCCCTTGACAGGGGCCGGCCGGCAAGAATCTCCTCAGAGCGTCGGAACACAAGCGGATGGAGACGGCAAGTATCAGATCAACCTGCCTTCTGGTAGCTACCTTGTGTGGGCATTTCAAGAGGGGTATGTTTCGATATCGCATCAAGTGTTGATTGGCACTCAGGCGCAGAAACGTGACTTTTCGCTACCTCCTGGCGCTGTAGTAGAAGGCCAGGTTCTCTTGAGTTCGGACGGAGAAACCGTTCCTCATGCAACTATTCGCTATGCAACTCGCCGCGCTCAGAGGTTTTCCTATTGGGGGAATACCAAGGGAGCTGGAAGAGTGATCGCGGACGAGAATGGCCATTTCCGAATTGCAGGGCTACATTCTGGAACTTTGCAAATTGAGGCACGGGGTGCTGGTAGCGCTACAGATGAACCGATACTTGTCGATCTGGGGATCGGCGAGGAACGGACAGAGTTGAAGGTATACCTAAAGGGAGCTTTTGAGGTTCGTGGACGAGTGCTTGATAGGGAGAGCAAGGCGCCAGTGGCCGGGGTGCAGGTTTCTATTGGTGAAGGCATTGCAGCAGCTGGACTAACAGACGAATCGGGCGGGTTCGTCCTGAGCGGAGTGCCAGCCGGGAGCTATCGGTTGACCGCGAAAGGTGGAGACTACTTGCCCCAAATGTTCGGCAAGACTCTCTTGGTAGAGGCCGATGTCAGTGACGCAACAATTGAAGTGTCACGAGGAGTGTACCTGAAAGGACGGGTAGAGCCCCCGATGCGGGCCGATATCAGCATTGAATTGGGAACGATGGATGGCTTTGGGCAAAACCTCTTGGTCCGAACGCAAAGTGAAGACGATGGAGTCTTTTCGTTGGGACCAATGTCTCCTGCGAAGTTTTCTGTAATGGCGGAAAGTCAGTCCGGGCTGATTGGACGAAAGGAAGTAACATTACCGGCCGACGGGCTCTCGGGAATCGTGATTGCCTTGGAGGCAAGCGGCAGCGTCAGCGGCACTGTTGTTGACGGAAATGGCGAGGTGCAAGATGGCCTGTTGGTCAGCATGGAACTCAAACGAGGAAGTCACACGATGAGCGTTATGGTCAACGGCCAAAATATGATGGCCAAGAGTTCTCGGACGAGCCCTGATGGTAAATTTCTGATAGTCGGACTTGAGGAGGGAGAGTACGACCTTGTGGTTCTCGATCCCCAGGGACAGCAAATGAACTGGGCGGCCGGCGTGGCGGGGACTGCTATGGATATTTCGATAAAAAAGCAGGAAACGAAGTCGGGCGTGCGCCTGGCGGTGGAGACGCGAGATGCATCGATTGTAGGTGTGGTGCTCGGCCCGGACGGAACTTCTGCAGCAGATGTTTGGGTGAGAGTGAGCGCACTGTCAGCGATGGAGATGATGATGCGCGAAGGACCGCCCGGACATCCTGAGCCCGGCGCGGGAGACGGCTCCGGTGGGGAGTCGCAGACTCGAAGTGAAGTTCGTATGGTCATTGAAGATGATGGGGGAGACGCGGGATCGGAGGGAGCGCCTGGACTCGATTTTGGAGCGTCAAGAGAAGTTCCGCCAGTACTCACAGGCGAGTCGGGGAAATTCGCAATCACCGGGCTAAAGAAGGGAGACTACAATTTAGTCGCAGAGGGAATGCGCGGTACTGCACGTGCTTTTATGCAGGTGAAGACAGACGAGCCGGTAGAGGTCGCATTGGCATCGCTCACCAGTATCGAGGGCAAGGTAGTACAAGAAGGCTCACCGGTGCGAAACTTTGTCGTACACCTCGAAGGGCCTATGCGCAAGCGCAAGCAAGTTCGCAGTGATGAGGGACGGTTCTTGTTGCGCCGCGTCGACCCGGGAACCTACAAGATTCGAGTTACGGCGGAGGGGGGCGAGGCCAAAGGAGAAATTGTTGTCCGGGCTTCGGAGGTCGCGAAAATTGAACTCACGATGGGGAGTTTGGTGCAGGTAGAGGGAGTGGTAGTTGATGAGGCCGGAGACGCGATTGTTGGAGCCATCGCAGTAGCAGCGCCTATGACCTCCGGTGGAGGCATGATGCTGGAAGTAGACGACGATGCTCAAAGTACAGGTCCGACCGGGCGGTTTAAGCTGGGGGTGTCACCGGGCAAGTACAGCTTGGTAATTCTCGGAGAGAGCGGGCCTCTGTTAATGCATCCCTTTGAAGTGAAGGCAGGTCAAAGTATGGTAAACCTGGGAGAGTTGAAGGCCAGTCCCGGTGGCGGCCTGGGCGGCCCCGAGCCAGAGGAATAGGCAGCCCCCGAATAGGCAGCCCCGAATAGTTCTGAGCTGAGAATAGCTCTCGGGCTATCGGTAGATCACACGGCCGTTGCTGTTGACTGCCGTAATACAGGCATCTTGGCCAGGAGGGGGAAAGTAGGAAGTGAGGAAATTCATGAAATTTCGGTTTTGTACGGCACCATTGCCCCACTCCTGGTTTCCGTTGTCCACAATATTGCACGTGCCCGAGGGTTGGAAGCAGGAAAAGAACTCTTCTACACAGGTGTCTTTAAATCCGTTGAAGTTTGGATCATCGCACTCAGGATCACCTGGTCCCGGAACGCCGTCTTCCCGACACTCGGAACCGTCAATGCCCAAACACAGAGTTGACTGTTTTGAGACTTCGTCCGAGAGGGCGATGGAGGTTCCATCGGGGCAGGTCCATACCAGTCCGCCACCTGGTGGAGAATAATTTTCAATCAGTGCATCGCTAGTAGCACTTTCGCTATCACACGCCGAGAGTGCCAATACGAGTACGAGACATGGTTTCCACATAGTGGGCATTATAGTGGGCATTCTACGCTGCGCGCCGAGCCACTATCAAATAGTGAGCGATGAGCAATAGAGTGACGGCGCAAAAAGCCGCTAGCATCGTGCACAGAGCAACGACTCGCATGTTGGCGATTAGTAATATCGCGATGATGGTCAGGTTCGCATCGCGTCGGACGAAGTAGCCGATGAAAGCAATGAGTTTCCCTAGCAGTGAAGCAGGTGATTTAGGTGCGCCCGCATCGACGTAAAACCAAGGAAATTGAGCGGTGTCAATCATGAGCCGGTTTTTGTGAAGGTGGGTATACATCCGGCCCAGGGTAATTGCGGCCAATGTTGCTCCGGCCAAGGCGGCCAGTTGCCAGTGAGCGCCGTAGCCATCTCTTGTCAGTCCAACACCAATACCGATGATGAGTGCAAGGGTTGAGAATTCATCGACCATGCTGTCGAGCCACTCGCCAAATTTGGAGCTTTGAAGCCGGAGCCGTGCGAGTTCACCATCGATGCAGTCGATGACGCCACCAAACCAGTAGAGAAGGCCGGCAAACATAGCGAAGAGAGGACTGCCGAGTGCAGCAAAGATCGCTGCGGAAACACCACAAGCCAGCGCACCTAGAGTCGCTTGGTTCGGGCTTACAGAGGTGTTTAGAAGAAGCTTGGTAATCTTGCGGGCGATTGGTCGCATCACATAAAATGCGATAACCCCGTCCATTTCGACGGATTTTCGAATCTGCGTGTACAGGAACTGAGTGGCGTCTGCGATGTCCGATAGATCCGATATACGAAAGTCAGCCGGGATTTTTGTGGAACCATCAACGGCCGAGTTGAGAGCGAGGGAACTCAGGTTGCCCTGCTTGTACAAAGCGGACCCTTCGACAAAGACTATTTCTCTGTCCGGCAGTTCCTGTTCGCTCGCTACAAACTCAACTTGTACTCCTTCAGGAGTGCAGCTCTGCTGCAAGCTGTTCGCTACTTGCACGCGCTCGGCCTCGTCCGGGATGACAAAGCTCAGACCTTCCCAGCCCACGCGCTCTGCGGTGCGAAGATGTCGCAGGGCCAGCGAGATACCACCCACAACAGTGGTCAGCGGCACACCCGCGCCCACGAGCGCAGCTCCCCAACGAGGTGTCCCCGTGGGAGCTGTCATGGCGACCTTTTCGCCATCCCGAAAGCGCGCTGCCGGCTCATTCGAATGCGCTGGTAATCGCTTCCAAGGCGGTTTTTTCTGACGCGGAGATGGACGCTATTCCCAAAATTCCACCGGCTGCGCTCGCTACATCGTGGGCCAATCCAACGATGCTTTCTTTCAGAGTCGTTCTTTCGTCTTCTTCCATGTTTGCTAGAAGAGATTCTAGGTAGGCCTCCCACGCACCGTACAATTCTGAACCTGGGGCCCGAGTGAGCCAAGCATCTAAGAGCTCGTGACCATGGCTGCCTTCGAGAACGCCCTGCTTGTGAGCCGCTTCGAGAATCGCGTTCTTCTCTTTGTCGCTCATTGAGCCGTCCGCCCAGCCAACCCGGACAAGAGGAATCACAGAGAGAGCACAGAGGTCGCCTGCTCCGACGTGCAGATGAACCAGCGCGTCGAGTAGTTTTCCATCTTCAATTCCGGAGGCGGACTGCAGCTCCTGGCGGTCTTTTTTAGCGACCAGCGCATCTCGGAGTTGAGACATTTTTTGCGCTTCTTGCTCTTGGAAAAAGCGCTCCTCGAGTGCTTGGCGTCGTTGCGATAGAAATTTTTTGGGCACACCGACTGATTACTACAGATACACAGCAATTTCTTCATCCTACCCATGCTGTGTGCCGGTCTTTTCCGCCGTCTGCCTCTCCATTGGCGACTATGCCTATTGGCATACTCATTTGTATGGGGAGAGTAAAGCGTAACCTCTTAAGTTTACACGTAGTTCGGGCGGGAAGGGCGCGGGGAGAAATAGAAGCACAGAATGTCGTCTTCTATTTTTCCCCGTGCCCTTAGATGGTGCACATGGCTACGCCTTCGTCCCAGCCGATTTCAATGGCTAGCTTGTAGGCAAGTTTAAGTGCAGATCCGGCGTCTGTGGATTTACTGAAGTTGTCCACATTTGTTTGACAGTTTGCGGTGGCGATTAAGAGCTCAGCAGTGGAGCGACGGTCACCCAAGGTTCGCATCGCGTCGATTGCATTGGAGCGATGTCGGAGCGCTGATGCCCGGTCACCGTCCGCTTCGCTAAGTTGGGCCAGTAGCGCTGAGAGTCGTCCTCTGGCGTGGTTGTTACCGATTCGCGTCGCGAGTCCATGCGCTCGTTGCGCGGTGACGCGGGCTTCCTGCTGTTTGCCGCTTCGATACAAGCGCGATGCGAGAATAAGTCCGAGCCGCCATAGGCGATTGGGCCCACTGGTTGTGAGCAGACCTTCGCCGAGGGTAATGACGTTGATTCCCTCTAAGAGTTCTTGGGTTGCCTCGTCAGTCTTGCCCTGTTT
>JAESTW010000273.1 GCA_016763395.1 Kofleriaceae bacterium | reverse complement strand
GCTCAGTGATGACACTGGCTGTGATGACACTGGCTGTGATGATGCTGGCTGTGTCTCGGACGCTGAGGTCCCAGGCGCGGAGACTTGGCTGCTGAGTTGGTGTTGAAACTCTTTGAGAATGGTTCTTAGATCGGCGTGGGTCCAAACCTTCGGAAGAATCGGTCCGAGGTTTTTGGCCATGGTCAAGAGCTCTTCTGTTTCGCAGCTTCCTGTGCAAAATCCGACGAGGATATGCAGTCCTTTGCGGTGTAGATCGAAAGCCAAGTCGATTCCGCGTGCTCCTTGCGACTCCAAGTCAATGAGGAGTGCATCAGCGTTGCCTTCAACAACTACAGCCAACGCTGAGTCGATGTCGCAAACAACAGACGCATTGTGGCCAAGTTTCTTTGCTGCGCTCCCCAAGAGGGATGCATAAAACCTGTCCTCATTGAGAATTATTACGCGCAAACCACCCCTATATACATAGATAGAAAGTCCCCCATAGACTCGCACTACACCCTGTTATTAAACAAGATGGACGACCACTAGTATAGCTGCTGTGGATTCGAAGTCTACGGGAATAAACACATCTAATGCTCAGATACCCCTCTCCTACCGGGATAGGCGGAAATAATCACACGCCAATGGCAAGTTATGTGTAAGTTCTCACACTGATACAGGGGAGATCTCTCCACAACTGAAAGGGCACCGCACCCTAAAGATATCAGGAGGGCAACCGATTTTCCCCTGCATGGTGGGTACAAAGAACGTGAGAGCTAGAACCGGTGCTCCGCGTGGAAGCGCAGGAAATTTTTGCTCGGCTTGCAAGTGTGAGAATGCATGGCAACGCCGATTTTGTAGAATGTGCGGTGAGGGACTGACGATGGCGTGTGGCACATGCCAGTTCGCCAACGGTCTCAGCGATCGATTTTGTGGTGGATGCGGAGGCCAGACAAGTCTCGAGAGCAGCGTCTCACCCCGGCGAGCTACCAAGGTAGTTCCCAACCCAAAGAGAGTTGAGCCAGTGGCGGCAGCAGTCGCCAAAGCACCTGAAACAACAAGTGCGAGCTTGGCTGGTCGCTTGGCCGGACTGAACTCATCGTCGGTCAAGGCGAGACAGGTAACACCGCCTCCGCCACCCGGCGGCAAGAGCGAAAAAGAAGAAATCGGACAGGAGCAAATCGATGCCCTCTTCGGCTAGAGCAAAGACAGAAGATGGTCCGTCCGAGTCTCATACTCGTGTAATCGACGAAAAGTTGTTGCGCCAGTTGGTGATGGATTCGGCCATCAGTCAAACCATGGCCGATTCCGTGCTATGGGAAAGCGACTACGACTCGGGAACTCCCGGTTGGCGGCTGGTAGCGGCAAACCTGGTTACAGAAGGTCGTTGGGCGGAAATGCTCGGTGATCTCTTTGGCCTCAGCGCCGCAGAGACCTCAGATTTCGTTATCGACCGAGAGCTCTTCAAACTTGTTCCTGAGGATATCGCCAAGCGCTATCAGCTTATTCCCCTCACAAGAGCAGGTGATGAGGTCTATATCGGTATTACCGATCCACGGCAAATTGACGTATTTGATCATCTTCGCTCGGTGGTTGGTGGAGAAATTCACCTCGTCATTCTGCCTCCTTCACAAATTACCGAAGCGATAAAACGCTACTATCTCACGGCAGATACCTCCAAGCTTGAGCATGTCAATGATGATGAGCTTGTAACTCTCAGCAACGCGGACCTACTCAGTCTGCAAGAGGGCGGCGAATCGGGGAAAATCATCGAGCTTGTCGATCGATTGTTTGCTCACGCTATCAATATTTCCGCTTCGGACATACATATTGAACCGAGTCGGAGAGAACTGCGCGTCCGCTTTCGAGTGGATGGCATTTTGCGGGTCGGGCCAAGCTATCCGATTGCATTGTGTCCGTGGATTGTATCTCGAGTAAAGATTCTCGCGAAGCTGGATATCTCGGAACGCCACGCTCCGCAAGACGGGCGTGTACGGACAAAGTTTGCGGGAGCGACGGTGGACATGCGTGTGTCAACTCTTCCTATCGCAGTCGGGGAGAAGGTAGTAATTCGCCTGCTCGGACATTCGATGCTGACATTGGATTTGACCAAGCTTGGGATGTCTCCTGAGCAGCTAGTGGCCTTTCAACGTCAGCTAAACCGCCCCCAGGGGCTTGTTTTGGTGACTGGTCCAACCGGGTCAGGTAAGAGTACAACTCTCTATGCAGCTTTGATGAATAGGCAATCCGACGAGGTCAACGTTGTCACGGTAGAAGATCCTATCGAATATGAACTTGAGGGTCTCAACCAAGTTCCGGTGAATCCAAAACGCGGTGTGACCTTCCCAAATGCGTTGCGAGCAATTCTCAGGCAAGATCCGGACATTATTCTCGTGGGAGAAATTCGAGATCAGATTACTGGTGCTATCGCGGCAGAGGCAGCTGTAACCGGACACTTGGTGTTGTCCACGCTACACACAAACGATTCAGCTTCTACCATCCACCGGCTTTTGGAAATGGGGGTGCCCAAGCATTTGATCGCACCATCACTCAATGCAGTATTGGCTCAGCGACTCATGCGTTCGGTATGTAAAGAGTGCGCCTATCGATATACGCCCAGCGCCAGTGAACTCGAGGCAATGGTGCCGGGCGCCGACTTGTCCGATATCAAATTGGTGACAGGACGAGGCTGCTCAGAATGCGAAGGAACAGGCTATCGCGGTCGAGTCGCAATACACGAGCTATTGGTCGTTGATGACCATATTCGAAATATGATTTCAACAGAAGCCAGCACTGTCGCCCTCCGTGAATACGCAATCTCTGAGGGTATGGTCGACTTGCGCACCCGAGCCTTGGAGCTAGTGTTCTCAGGGAAAACCACGTCACAAGAATTTCACCGAGTCGTCAACTTCTAAGAAGAACCATCAATGAACAAAACCGTAATTATAGCAGAGAGTTCACCGGCCATTGCGCGCGACATAGCGCAGGTATTTGCAGAAGAGGGATTTCACGTTTTGGGTGTGTTCCACGATGGTATGTCCGCATTGCGCTGTGCACGGGCGAATTCTCCAGGAATGGTAAGCCTGGATTTGATTTTGCCAAAATTGTCCGGTTTGCAGTTGGCACTGCAACTGGGACAAATGGCGGTGCCACCAAAGATCTTGGCGATAAGTGCCGTCCGCTCGCATGAGAGGTTGACGCAAGCAAAAGAAGCTGGTGTCACTAGCTACATATTGAAACCGATGGCAGATGACAAATTGAGAACAGTCATCAAAATTCAGGCGGAACGATACCAGACGGCCGTTACTGTTGGGCAGGAAAGATAGGGAGTATGATATGGATGTAACCGAAGCCGATAATAAACGAGAATACACGCTAAGTGATTTCGAGAGTGCAGTTGAAAAGGTCGATTCGATCGAGACTATGCCAGTGGTCGCGCAACGTTTGACTCAACTGACTGCCGATCCTGATTTTAATATGGATACGCTTTTCAATTTGGTGAAGAGTGATCCGGTAATTGCCGCAAAGGTGATGAAGATCGCCAGCTCGCCCCACTATGGGACGAGGCCTGCAACGAATCTTCGCTCTGCGCTGATTCGAATTGGCATGCGAGATCTTCGCAAGCTGGTGATGGCCGCCGCAGTTATTGGGGGCAAGACCAACAAGTTTACACAGGCTTTGTGGACCTACTCACTGAAGGTCGCATCGATTTCTGAGTCCATTGCGCAGCTTGTCCGAACCAAGGACCTCGACGACCCCTTTTTATGTGGCCTCTTGCACGACTTTGGAACGGTTATCATGAACCAAGTCATTGGCAAGCCCTACCGAGCAGTTCTTGGAGTACCTTGCCAGGCATCACAAAGTGACCATGAGCTTGAGAACTTCGGATATGATCACTGTGATCTAGGCGTAATGGTGGCTCAACAGTGGAAGCTTTTTGATGCTCTTGAGCATGTGATGCAACATCACCACGACCCTCTAGTCGTTGAAGAGTTGGGCCTAGACGAGGCTGCGCAAATCGCAGTGTTTGTGGTGTCAGCAGCTCGTCACGCCGCGATGGACTTTCCAGAAGAAGCTAGCGAAGAGGTTACTGCCTTGTGTGAACGCCTGGCTCTCACAGAGGAGGAGTTGGCGGAGTGCCAAGTGGTCGGTCTACGGCACTACAATGAGATGTACGCAGGGCTTCTATCCGGCAAATAAAAACCGCGATGCTGCGTGCGTCGCGGGGTATTGGGCACATCTGAGAATATGTCTGACTATTCGTTGTTGTCAGATTGAAGCTTGTCTTGTGTCCGAGTATCAAAGTCGCTGGCGTCGTGGCGTTCGTGAAGCTGTTTCTCGGGGTCACCCCACGTCTTGTTGACGATGAGGCCGCGCTTAACGGCAGGCCTGCTGTCGATAGCCTTGGTCCACCGGGATAGGTGTTTGTAGGACGCAACGTCCAAGAACTCTGCTGCGCTGTAGACTCGGTCGAGTACGAGATTGCCGTACCAGGGCCAAATTGCCATGTCAGCGATGGTGTATTCAGAGCCGCAGATGTACTCGTTATCGGCAAGCTGGCGGTCTAGAACATCCAACTGGCGTTTGACCTCCATCGAGAATCGGTCGATGCAGTATTCGATCTTCGTCGGCGCGTAGGCATAGAAGTGTCCGAACCCGCCACCGAGATACGGCGCGCTTCCCATTTGCCAAAATAGCCAAGTAAGGCATCGTACGCGGGCTTGTGGATCATCAAGTCCGGGCAGAAACTTGCCAAACTTCTCAGCTAGGTACATCAGAATCGCGCCCGACTCAAAGATCGGAGTTGGGGAATCGGTACTTTGGTCCACAAGCGCCGGGATTTTCGAGTTGGGATTTACCCCAACAAAGCCACTGCCAAACTGCTGCCCCTCCATGATATTGATCAGGTGTGCATCGTATTCAGCCCCTTTCACGCCGAGGGCAAGTAGCTCCTCGAGCATGATGGTGACCTTCTGGCCGTTGGGAGTTGCCAGTGAATAGAGCTGGAGCGGGTGTTTGCCGATCGCCAACTCTTGCTCGTGGGTGGAACCAGCAGTTGGTCGGTTAATTTTCGAAAAATTGCCGCCATTGTCAGACTCCCATTTCCAGACTTTGGGAGGGAGATATTCGGTTGTAGATGCCATGCGAGGTAGTGTGAGCACGAGTGCCTCGTTTGGGAAGCGCTTTTTTGCGGACTATTGCTAACCGAGCCTCACAGTGTGTTGACGGCGGGATAGCGATACTACTGGTGTGTTGGTGAGAGGCTTTTCATGAGCTCGCTGCTTTGTCCGTAGCCCTCAGCTTTGTCCGTTTGAAGACTTGGCGTTTCCACGCTGGACATCTCAATGTCGGATCACTGCGAAAGGCCGGCTCCCAATCATTGGTGTAAAATCATCCAGGAATGAGGAGGATGGACGATTTACCGTAGTACAATGAGTCATAGGATACTGATTCGCAGCGCCTTAGCCGTATCGGTGTGCACACTTCTGCCACAGCATGTCTATGCGGAGTCTGATTTCACAGACATGTCGCTGGAAGAACTGATGGAAGTGGATGTGAAGTCGGTGGATGTGTTGGGAATCCATACCCACAAAGCCTCAGAGCTGATGCTCTCGTATCGCGTGATGTTTATGAACATGTCTGGGTTGCGCGAAGGCACCGTGGATATTCGCTCCAGTAATGTGCTCGCCGACTACATGGTGACGCCAACGGACATGCGCAAACAAACACACATGTTCGGGCTCATGACAGCGCCCACCGACAAGCTCACGGTGGGAATTATGGTGCCGTACCACCGGATTTCGATGGATCACCTCACTCGGGCGGGTGGCTCATTTACTACTAAAACGGACGGAATTGGCGATATCACCATCGCGGTACATCGCACAGTGTTTCAACGCGACCAAGATCGGCACCGGATTATCGTGAGTGGTATCGCTGGGCTGCCCACAGGATCTATACATCCCACCGATGATACTCCTGCGGGATCGGACCAAGTGCTTCCGTATCCCATGCGGTTGTCCACAGGAACTTTTGATGCCTTTCCGAAGCTGAGCTATCACTTCCGAGGTGAGGCATGGGCGATCAGTGCACAGACCGGGGCTACGATTCGACTGAACGAAAATCCCCACAAATACAAATTGGGCAATGGTGTGGAAGCGAGTGGATCGATATCGCGGAGTTTCAGGGGCAAAGTGGCGACGTTGATGCGCATATCGGCAAGTCAACTTGGGAAAATTCGCGGTGGTGACTCCCATCTCAACGCGGGTATGGTCTCTACGGCTGATCCGGACAATCAAGGGGGCTGGCACATTAGCGGCGCTGCTGGAGCGAGCTTCTTACTCGAATCAGAACTCTTGGGACATACTCACTTTGCAGTGGAGGCGACGCTTCCCCTTGTACAATCCTTTCACGGTCCACAGCTTAAACGCAGGTGGTCCATTTCAGCGGGATTGCAGTGGATCCGATGACTCGTCCGGTTTTGCTCACACTCCTGATCTCGATCGGGATATCGCTGTCGAGTCCAACGGCCGCTCGGGCCGATCGCGCCAAAAAGCTCAAGGCTGCGTTTGTGT
>JAESTW010000272.1 GCA_016763395.1 Kofleriaceae bacterium | reverse complement strand
GCAGACTTCGGGCGGATGCGTTGGCACAAACGCGACTTGAAGTACGAGCGGCGTGCTGAGAGACAACATGCATTTGACGCCATGGTGCCTGAGATTGTGATCTCTCCGCAGATATGGCTCTCTCGGTGATAAGCGCTAGCAATTGAAATAGTTGTCGCTGGCGAGAGCTTGCTCGGTGCTCACGTTTTACAATCGGTGGCATGGCTTCTCCTTATCGAACCGCGCCGAGTACAAGCGGATCGCGTGGTCGTCGGGATTCGGGAATCGTCGGAGAAATCGTCGGGCAATTCGCTGACAAACTGGCCTTCTATCGAGAGCTTGTCCAAAACGCTATTGATGCGGACACGGAATCTATCGAAGTCGAAGCTCGCTACGAGAGTGCTCGCCAAGCGCTGCTCGTCAGTGTGACCGACTTTGGCAGCGGCATGCCTCAAGAGGTCATAGAAAACCAGCTCTTGGTACTGTTCCGATCGACCAAAGAAGGAGACGACAAACGTATTGGTAAGTTTGGTATCGGCTTTGTTTCGGTGCTGGCAGTGGAACCGAGTTTAGTCAGCGTAGTTTCGTGTTGCCAGGGGACTCGCCATACTTTGCATCTCTACCCGGACTTGAGCTACGAACTTTTCGAGTCTGGGCGCTGTACCAAGTCTTCGACCCGGGTAGAACTCGAAATTCCCATGCCCGAGAGTGAGGTTGAGTCCTTTGTTTCTGCCAGCGCGCAGGCTCTCAGGCGATGGTGCCGACATGCCACTCCGCGTATCACCTTTTTGGGCTTGGGAGCGTCCGGAGAGCAGCTGATTAGCGAGCGTATTGATACCGAACTCGCCTTGCCCAATGCCTTGGTATCGGTCGTACTGCGCAGTGGCGATGGCAGAATGAGCGCGCACGTCGGCATTGCGCCCGAGCAGTACAGCGCCTTTTTCAATCATGGCCTCTTGCTCTACGAAACTTGGGAGCCGCTCTTGGGCGGACTGAGCTTTGTTATCCAGGACTCCAAACTTGGCCACACACTCTCGCGGGACAGCGTTCGCCACGACCAGCACTACGAAGGGGCAATGAAGAGTTTGGAAGAGGCGATTCCGCTCTTGCGCGTTGAAATCGTCCGGCGTCTGAACACACTTCTAGATGAGGGAAAGCACAGGCTCTTTCGACAACTGATGTCAGTGGCCAGTCGTAGCATGAAAGTCGACTGTAATGATTGGCCCGTGCTTCTGCTGCACCCGGTCGCCGGACAAGACCGAAGCACCGTGGCGCGCTTTGAATCCGGGGAACTTTTTGCCGCTCGCGATAGCAGTGCTGTGACGAAAGGGTTGGCTGAGGCGGCGATTCCGGTTGCTGATTTGTCCGCGATGGCGGGCGAGGAAGAAGAATCTTGGTTTTTCAATCGGTGCCCAAAACTACGTACTCCTGAATTGGAACTGACCTACGTGCGTCCAGAGGAGTGTTCGGGGGCCGACTTGCTGCTCGTCGAAGCACTGGGTGTGCTGCTTGATGTGGTGACTCGGGAGCCCTCTGAGATTATTTTGGCGAAATTGCAGGGATCCGGCGGGCAGCGCTTAAGTGTTGCGGGCAACAGAACTGATGGGCTGTACAAATCCGAGTCGGACACGTCGTGGTTGTTAAGCGAGAGCCAAGCTGACAGCGACCCATTCCGTCTCTTTGCTCGCCCAGCCTTAGTCGTCAATGTTGGAAACAAAGAGGTAGCTGCGGCCAGGGAACTCGCTGTTTTGGATCCACTCGCTGCGGCGAATTTGTTGGCGCGGCATTTGCTTCTGGAGCACGAGAAGAGTTCTCGTTCGAACTCAGAGAAACTCCTGAACTTTGCCCTGTCCGAACTTGTCGGGAGCAAGGCTTGAGCTTTCGTAGGCCAGCCGCCGGACGTCGGGTTGCTGGCGGAGTTTTACGTGTCGACGCTGCTCGTGCTATCGCAAAACTGCGTGACTATCAGCTCGCCGACCCCTGCGCTTGGATTTTGGAGGCAATTCGGGCTGCTGTGGCGTCCGGTGCTACCCGCATATCTCTGGACGGTGACGCCAACGATATCTGGCTATCGTGGCAGGGAGGCAAATGGCCGATGGAGCGCTTGCCCGATCTGCTCAGCGAACTCGTCAGCCCTGGTGGGCCTTGTGGACGAGAATTCCGATTGTTGGCAACGGGAATCAACAGTGCACTGGGGCTGCAGAGCGCGTATATCGATGTTTATGGCTTTTCGGAGAAGGGTTGCCAGAAGGTTCGGTTCTCTCCCGCACTTTTGCAGGCTGGCGAAGAAATGGGGAATGCATCACCGATTGATGCCTTAACCTTGGAGCAAGTGAAGGTACCGCCAAAGGCACCTGAGGGCTGCGTGCTCTTCATCCATCTGCGGCGTCGTATTGGCATGGCAGTTCTGAGGAATTTTCTGAATCGTGAACCACCAGAATTTGCGCTTGTGCGCAGCTCTTGCCGCGAACTCGCCATTCCCATTGCGGTTGCGGGCAAGCAGGTTGAGGCTGCTCGGACTGAACTCTTGCGATTGCCTTTGGGGCGCGACTTGGACGGGTTCATCGCTTTGGTAGAGACTGGCAGCCCGGAGAATGGAGGCGGGCAGCTTAGTGGCGGAGAAGGTAGTGGCGTCAAACTCGAAGTCGCAGAATACGGCGTTGCCATAACGGACTATGTCGTCTCAGTCTCGGACGTCGAACCGCAACACGCCATGCCCATCCGCGCCTGTATCAATGCTGAGCGAATGCCGACCAATGCTTCTCGCTCTGGTGTCCGGCGTGGTGACCACCCACTGCGGGAAACGGAAGCTCAATTGCCGAAGTGTTTCTCGGAGCTGTGCCAGCTGATGATCGAGGAGAGCGGGATTGAAGGAGCGCGGGGCAGGCGTATTGGAGACAGTATCGTCCGACTCTTGGCCGCGGTCATATCCGGCAAGGGATGGTGCCGCCGTACCAGACATCTTGCTGCTCCCTACAGTGATATGGCCGCGTTGCCGTTATTGCAAAATGCGGTAGGGCATTGGCAACCGATGAACATCGTATGGGAACGAGACATTGTCTATACCGGGAAAGTACCCCTTTCTGCGGAGTTTGAGCCATGGGTGCAAGCAATTGTCTGGGCGCCAGTAGGATCCGCTGCGGCCGCGCTCGTTGGAACTGAAATACTTCCGGTTGCGATGGAAGTGCGACTGCGAAGAGCAAAAACGGAGCTTCGATCTCAGCGTCGATTCATGGCTCAGAAAGAACGTCCGACGAGCCTGAAACGCCCGCCTCGACATTGGGTGCAATGCAGTGTCTCTGCGAATATTTCGGACACCTGTGCACCGCCACTGAACTCGGTTTTCGAGGGCGAGCTGTACTTGCTACAGAAGGGGGAAGGTAGCAAGCTCACGCTCCTGCTGGACGGTAAGGAAATCGAGACTCTGGACCTACGCTCGCTCTTGCCAATGCGAGCATTGGTGTCATCGGATATGCTACGTGCGGAGAGTGACTATCAATCGGTTAAGCGCAACCGAGGTTTTGAAAAGGTGGTAGAGGCAACCCACCGCAGTGCGATACGATGCGTGGAGGCGATGTGCTTGGATGGTGCACAAGGGTATCAGTATCGGGAGGCAGCATCTTCGGCCGAGTTGCACGGGCTAGTTGTTAAAGCGTTGGCAATGGCGCGTGAGTTGGGCTTGTCTGTGGCCTCAGCAAGTCCGATGGCAAAGGTGATGTTGTGGCCGCTTGCTCGGGGCAAAGGGCTTGCCAGCTTGTTGGCACTGCGCTCTGAAAATGCAGTTGGTATTTCACTACTTGGGAATTTTACCGGCGAGGTTGGAGAGAGGCCAGTTGTACTGTGTTCGTCGGCGTGGGAAAGCGAGGTCTTGGAGACAGCGCTGATTCTAGAGACAGCGCTAGTTGATAAGGGCGAGTCCTACACCCATGTAGTGCACTACAATTTTGATGTCCGAGACTTCGACCCCATGAAGAAAGCGAAGCTCGTTTCAAAGACTCATCGGGGTGTATCCATGATATTTGCAGGCGGTGGCATGCGCGGTGTGATGTCCTGGGGGCTGGAGAGCCAGGAAGACAGTATACATATTCACCATTGCGGCAGGATTGTTGAGAGAGTTCGACATGAAGGCTTGTTGTCACCTGGCTTTATTTCAGTTGACTCGGACTCAATCGTTCCGTCACCCACGTGGGGCAGGGCCGTGGCAGGCATTCTGTCCGGAAGTGACTTTTTAGAAGTTGAACTCGAGTTTGTCCGGGAGTTTGCCAGGGCGCTGGTTGGTGAAGCGGTTCCGACGCTTTTTTCTGAAGGGCCATTGTCATTACACAACCACGCAGGCCAGGCTTTTGCTGGTGCACTCAGGGCGCTGGGCAATTGGCAAGAGACTCTTGGAGCGCCGCTAGTGCGCAGGCTCACGCAAACGCCGATCTTTGCGACCTTGAGTGGAGAGATGTGCAGCGCTAGTGAGTTGGCCGCCGTGGATTCCAGCGCGATCGAGTTTTTGAAAGAGATACCTCCGGAGCTAGCGCGGGAAGCTCTGTCCTCTCGCGGGCTTCCAAGACTAGAGTGGAACCCTCTTATTGCGTCGGCAGAGATAGCGGGGTTTGCAGGCGGATTGGCCAGGCGTTCTCCGAACTTGGCGTCCGCTGCATTGCAACGTGAACTCATTCGGTGCAAGCGTGAAGCTCATATGCTACGTCACGGGAAGAAGCATGTGATGAGGCCAGCGCTAGCGCGGGCTTCGCTGATGCCCGGTGCCGAGGGCGTTGTCGAATTCTCCTTCCAGTCGGCCAAAGGGCTTGTCGGAATATCCGACCGCGGTTCGGTGATGCACTTCTTTGTCGACAATCGGATTTTTCAGAGCGTGCAAGTGCAGGGACCATTGCCTATTGTCGCACTCTTGTCGATCGACTCCACATCGATAGACGAGAGCTTTACGGAGCTTCTGCCCGAGCGAGTGAACCAATTTTTCGAGGAATTGAATGCATTGGCGCCAGAAATCATAGAGCAAGGTCTAAGCGACACTCCAAACGCCTTGGAGCGCCCGGGGCACATTCGAAGCTTTTGTCTAGGATGGCTCATCGCATTAGAGGACTTCTCCTCTCATTGGATGGATTTCTCGGACAGCAAGAAGCGCAGTCGGATTTTCTCAATTGCAAAATTCTCAGATCAACGAGGAACGCTTCGACCGCTAGAAGAGTACGTAGAGGCGGGGGTTATGCGAACTGCTGCAGTTCTGCAAAATTCGTGGGTGGACGCAGCACCAGGGCAGGATGCCGAGGCGTTGGACAAACCAGTTCTCAGCTTTGAGCAAGAACATCAAATAGGGACGTTTAGGCTTCTCAGATCGCTCTATGAAGACGGAGTTGTAGCTGACTACTCAGACGCCATTGCAAAAATGCAGGTCGAGCGCAGATTGAGTCTCGGACTCTTGCTCTTGCCAACAGTGCCGGTTGATCCGCGCTACAAACGCAGGCTGAGCGATCTGGGTGATTCAGATAAACTCGGGGAAATAGGATTTCATCAAGGTGAACAATCAGAACTTCGATTCTATGAAAGTGGAGAGATTGTCGCGAGACGCAATGTCGCCCAGAGGCCACCCCTTTGGGTTGCGATCGACGATCCATCCTTAGACCGGATAGACCTGGATGGCGATGTCGAGCCGGAACTGCGCGACCAGCTCGTTGCCCTTACCCTAGCCTTGGCAATCTCTGTGGTTGAGTCTGCGGAGACGGGGGAACTGCCCTCTTGGCTTCGAGAATCTCTCTCGGACGCTCTGCTTTGCGGGCAATTGGCTCCGGTGGCAGGACTAAGGCAAGTACCCCTCTTTATGACGACCAATGGCGAGGCGGTATCATGGGATGCGCTAGTAGAACAAGAAAACAGCTTTGGAGGGGTTTGGTACACCGATGTATCGGATACGCGGGAGCCCATTGCCAAGGGACAGTTTGCCCTGGCTCTGCGCTTGAGTGAACTTGAACTTTGTGACGACTTACTCTTCTGGCCAGCGTACGAGGATTTGGCGCTGGATCAGATCTCTCGGACGAATCGAGCTCGTCCGAAAGTGAGTTCTGTCGAACTCAGTGCTGCTGAGGAACTCTCTGTTATTCGGCAAATGCCATTGCGCGGGCTAGACGGGCTGTCGGGCGTAGTTG
>JAESTW010000271.1 GCA_016763395.1 Kofleriaceae bacterium | reverse complement strand
TTCGAAAGCTGCCATAGCGTTGTACGAAGAAGGGCTTGCAGCCAGCAAGCGGGTGCTGGGCCCAGCGCCATTCAAAGAAGCTGTTGGTCATTTCTGGGGAGTCCACGAAACCCGTCCCTACATGCGCGCTCGGGCCGGCCTAGCAAAGCGACTCAAGGAGGTGGGCCGCGGGGGTGAGAGTATTTCTCACTATCAAGAGATGCTAGTTCTGAACCCAGGAGACAATCAGGGGTTGCGATACCTTCTCGCTGTGTGCCTTACAGAAGCTCATCGCCATCAAGAGCTGCGAGCACTGCTAGCAACCTACGACGAAGATACGGCGTACTTTTTGTTCCTGGCAGCGCTCGTCGAATTCAAGGAATTGGGAGATTGCCAAAAATCCAACAACGCTCTCTCTAAAGCCACGGCTGCCAACCCCTACCTGATTCCATACCTTATCGGAGAAAAGCGGATGCCGGACGAAATGCCAGACTGCATGGGCATCGGTGACGAATTGGAGGCTATCAGCGTCGCCTCGCACTCCTCGGATGCATGGCAACAAACACCCGGTGCCATCGACTGGCTTCGCGCTGTGCGGAGTTAGCAGCGATCGGTTACTGGGCCAGCCCAGCGCCCTTAGCGTGGTCGGTTTCCCCGGACATCTGCTTTGCAATTGCCTCGGCTGTGATTCGAAAACTCGGTTGTTCTCTTGTATCGCGAAGGATCGCCTCTGCGACAACTTGGCTGCCAGGTCGCAATACCGAGAAGTGAGTCGTTCCTGGTACGATCACTGTACTGATCGGCGCATTGCCCAAAAACTCACTAGGGATCTCATACGGGCCATTTCCTTCCATGGCCCCTTCAATCAAAACTGTCGGTGTCGTAACATCTTGGAAGAAGAATGCTGGTGTTCGGAGTAGTTGTTCTTGTTCGCTGGCACTTTCTGGTACGCAGCTGGAGTCGCCGTAACTCAACACACTGAGTGTTGCGCCAAAGGCGAAGACTCCTCGAAAAAAGTCTGAGCTGGCAGCCGCCAAGAGAACCATCGTACCACCCGTGCTATGGCCACCTAGGTAGATCCGTTTTGGGTCTACGTCCGGACGACTTAGGAGATAACGTCCGGCCGCGATGACATCATCGACCTCTCCAAGAAAACACTCATTTTCACCAGGGCTATCATTGGTACCTCGCAAACTTGGAAGCATTAGTACTAAGCCTGCCTCTCGGAACGCACTAGCACTTTGGTCATCTTCAGGGGAGCCAGGCTCCCATGCGAAGCTATCAATCCCAAAGTCGAAGCCACCATGGATCCAAACGATTGCTGGTCGTTTCTCTCCCACTCGGACAGGAGTAACATAGGCAGCGTTAGTGCCTAGTGGAGCCGAGTATCGGACAAGGTCAAAGAGCTCGATAGGCGGTTTCTCTGGTGGCACTTTGTCTGTGTTGGGCTTTGCAAAGGCTGTCTTGAAACCAGAGCGTTGGTTTAGAAGTCGAAACCCTGGCTCTGGGTGCACAGCTGGCTTAGTTACCGCTGCCTTCTCCTGACTACTTGGCTTGTTTGAAGACTGAGAACAGGAGAGCAGCGCGACAGCGGAAAGCAGAGAGAGGACAGGGAATCTAGATTTCATAGGTGGCTAGGCTACACCAGTGTCCTTGGGACTAAAATGTCCACTGACATTGGCTGACCATTATGGCGGTGTCCAGTGCAGATTGGCCGCTTGGGAGCATGGTTCAAAGAGCTACAAAGGCCTGGCTGTTGAGGGCTTCCAAACACGCTGATTCTGCTTGACCAACCTTCGTTCTATATACTAGAATATGGAATAGGTCGTTGCAGTCTCAAGATATCATCATCGCACTCAAGCTCGCTTTCGATAGCGAAGAACTCTCCTATGCCAAGCTAGGAGAGAAGCTTGGATTGAGTGCCTCTCAGGTCCACGCAGCAGTCCGCAGGTCCGAAACAGCTGGTTTGCTTTTGCCTGGTACTCGCAAGGTGAACCGCGGTGCTCTTATCGAGTTCTTGGTTCACGGGCTCAAGTATGTTTTTCCAGCCCAGCGGGGACCAGTCGTTCGTGGGATGCCTACAGCGCACTCGGCACCACCGCTCAACGCCACCATCGTTGGCGATGGTAGCGTACTCGTATGGCCGGACTCTGAGGGAGTGGTGCGTGGTGAATCGATAGAGCCTTTGCACAAAATTGTGCCCATAGTGGCCAAACAAGACAGCGCTCTCTATGAGAGTCTCGCACTTGTCGACGCAATTCGAGTGGGACGAGCACGAGAGCGCAAGCTTGCGATCAAGAAGCTCGAGGCAATGCTAAGCCAATGACCATTAGTGATCCAAACAGGGAACAACTCTTACGAGTTGCCATTGCACTTGACGACTTTCTAACTGAAGTTGTCTTCGTTGGTGGCGCTACTCTTGGGCTTCTCATTAGCGATGCTGCAGCCCCGATAGTCCGCCCAACTGACGATGTCGACATCGTTGTGGAAGTGATGAGCTACGTGGACTACGAGTTATCTGTCGCAGTGCGACTACGGGAATTGGGGTTTGCTGTGTGCACCGAAGAAGGCGCACCGGTCTGTGCCTGGCAGCTAGATGGCCTGAGAGTTGATGTCATGCCAACAAATGAAAAGGTTCTGGGCTTCTCAAATCGCTGGTACGAAGAAGTCCTTCGAACAGCAGACGTCATCTCCATTGATGGCACTTTTCTTAGGGTTATATCCCAGGCATGTTTTATTGCGGCCACGCTCGTTGCCTTTGAGCCCCGAGGCGAGGGCGACTACTACGCGAGCCAAGACTTAGAAGACATCGTCGTTCTCATCAACGGCCGCCCCGAAGTTATCTTCGACTTGAAGGCAGCTTCTGCCAAAATGCGAGTGTTTGTGTGTAAACGCGTTCGAGACATGCTTTCCAATCGCGACTTTTTGAATGCACTACCAGGGCACGTTGAAGCCGGACGAGATTTGGTGGTTCTTGAGCGTCTCCAACGCATCTCTGCCATCGACGGGGATTGATTTTCTGACGTGGCTCGGCGTGAGGGATCATTAGTCCGTCGGAGCGGCGTTGCATGTTTCGCCCCTTCTTGGTGATGCTAAGTAGCCTTGCTTGGGGCGCATAGGGGTGCTTAGCTCTTCCGGAATGACGTTGCCCAAGCAATGAATAATGGTAACAATGGCAGGTAAAGGCTGCTAGAATTTTAATCTAGGAGATGACGATGAATGTAGCCTTGACGCCTCAGCAGAAAACGTACCTTGAAGAGGAGGTTGCGTCTGGTCGGT
>JAESTW010000270.1 GCA_016763395.1 Kofleriaceae bacterium | reverse complement strand
ACATCCGCAAGAAGTGGGGTGGTCGGGTCAAACAACCGAACCATGCTTGCTGGAAGTATGACCTTGGCATCTGCGTTGGTATGCCCGTCGTCCTGGAGTAGAAGCGTCGGAAGACTAACAATGGCGTCTCCGAGCTTCGCTTCCAATGACTGTACTGCGACTGTCTCAAGGCCCATTTCCAAGATGCCACGCAGTGAAAAGGGAACACCATTTGCCGCCGGACCGTCGACCTTGAGCGAGGGCGGTACGACGAGTGCCTTTAGTGTTGTGAGTTCCGCCCTGAGAATACCTTCATCGAAGGTCAGAGAGGCATCTAGGGAAAACTCTTGGATCCCCGAATTACGAAGACCGTCGCGAAAGCTGGCTGAAGAATTGCGCACCGCGATCTTGGGAACCGACACGCGCCATGGCAAGGGAGAATCGTCATCACTCTGCTGGATGAGCTGGGCGAGGTTTATCGTGCCGTCCGAGTCGCGCACACCGTTCACATACACCTCATCGAGCAGTAACGAGTCGATCATGATGGTCTTATGCACAAGTTGCGATATCGAATAGTCGACTGTCACGAGTCCTATCGTGATGGCCACCTCGCCCTGTGCATCCTCGATCGAAATATCGCTGAGCGAGAACTCGGAGAGCAGACTGCCATGCACACCACCCACTCGCACTTCCCCTACGAAGACCGCGCTCAGCTCTTTTTCCAAGCGCTCCCGAACCAGGTTGCGACCATAGTCTGTGTGCAGTAAAACCAAGAGGGCCGCAATTGCGACTGCGAAGAGAAGAAGTAGACCTCCAAATCCTTTAACGATTCGGCGCGTCCATTTGCGCCAACGGGGTCTGGGCGTAGTGGGCGCTGCGGGCTGTGCTTCGTCTTTCAGAACGCCTCTCCAATTAAGAGGTGAAATGCTAGACGATCACCAGGCTGAATCTCATCTGCGCCTGTCCGGTTAATGCGGTATCCCACATCAAAGCGAATTGGGCCGACGATCGTTAGGTAGCGCAGCCCCATGCCCATCGCCCAATGCAAATTGTCCATGGCAATGGTGTCACTCTTAAAGACCACATCCCCACCATCTGCAAAGACAGTTACACCAAGCCATTCATCCCAGACCTTCGTAAGGTTCAAACGAGACTCCAGATTTAATTCTACGAGTTTGTCTCCTCCGACAGCGATCGCGCTCGCCCCGTTTGCGCTCGCCGTTGGAGAAAGACGTCGTTGAGAGAAACCTCGGTGCCTGGTCGCACCACCTGAGAAGAAACGTCTGGTAATCGGCAGGCTTCCCCAAAGCGTCCGTCCTGCCGAAGCCTTCGCGGCCATCGTGAATCGTTCGCTGAATGCGTGGTAGGCGCGTAATTCGGGAGTCACTCGTCCATACGAGAATGCCCCACCAGCAAAACTACCGCCCTCTTCCATGGTGATTTCGGCGTACCACCCCTTTGAGGCGTTGAGAAGGCTGTCTCGAAAATCGAGGACAAAACGCTGGTCAAAGAAGGCGGAGCGATACGCTGTTTGAAAACCGAGAGAATCGCGGAGCTCGTCACCAATGGCGGCCTCGATACGAGTGAAATCGAGCAGCTCAAGTCGCCATCCGAGCCCTAACCGCACCCGCTGCTCAGCCAGAGGTTGAGAAAACTTGAGCGCGAGGTCTCCTCCTTGGCTCGAATAGGGTTCGAGCACGTCTATGTCGAAGCCAAGTGTTGCCTTGCCTTGCGCCAAGGGTGCAAATAGATCTTCACGAGTGAGAGAAGTACTTAGATCCCAGATGAGTTCCCGTTGCGAGGTGTCTGTTCGAAGGACGGCATAGGCAGGACGACCCTGGATTGTGAAACTCAAGAGCGGGTCGATGACACCGTGGAAAGTGTATTCTGCGCGTGCACGAGCTTGGAAATTGTTTTGATCAATACCTACGCCCAGCCCTGCGCGAATCTCTTGCCGCGGTGCTTCGGTGACGGTCACTACCAAATCGCCAGTGCGAGAGTTTTCGTCATCCTGAAAATCGAGCCGGACAATACCAAATCTCCCCAGAGAGCGTATTTGAGACTGGCTTTGGGTGATTTTCTTAGGATGGAAAAGTTGCCCCGTCTTGAGCATAAGACGATTTCGGACGGCCGACTCGGGAATGGTTCGAAGTCCGCGAATCTCGATATTGCCAAAATAGACCTTAGGCCCTGGCACTACGTCATAGCGCAGGGCAACCGCATGAATCTTGCGCTCGACTTTTGCTCGGCCACTAACCTTAGCGTGTGCGTACCCTCGCTCTAGAGTCGCGGTTAGAATTGCAGTCTGGCCGACAATGAACTCGTCATGATCAAACGCATCGCCGGTATCAACGCCCAGGTCAAAGTCGGGTGCCTGCGAGACTTCGGCGGGCAAACCACGCGTGGAGATGTTGATAACCTCTGAGCGCTCCCCTTCCTCCACGTGAAAAATCACATCTGACTCGAGTTTGCTTATCTTTTTGATCTCAACGGCGGTGACCTTGGCATCGAAGAACCCGCGCTTTTGGTAGTAGACATGAATTCGTGCTTGGTCTCGTTCGATAAGAGACGCATCGAGGCGAGTCTTATGAACAATGATCAGGCCGTGCGGCGGACGCGAGGCAAGTCCCTCTTTGATGTCATCAGCGTCTAAAGATTTGGCGCCTTTGATGCTGACCTTGCGAATCCAAGCCTCCCCTGAAATGGGTTCATTGGGACCAGGGCGGCGCGCAGCACAGCTTAGGAGTACTGTGAGGGCGAGAGTTAAGAACCCCAACCTTGGCGCCGAGAAACACCCCGATCTGTCCTGGTATGCCATTCAGTAGACGGATACCACACCGGCGAGTCGTCTATCTGAAGAATTGGACCTTTCTCCACGAAGAGTACCTTGAGTGGCGTGTTAGAGAAGTCCGGACTTTCCGCGTGTGAATTCACCGCGTCGTTTCGATGTGATCGCCGGCATAGGCAATTCGGATCTTCACTAAAACCGAGAGACCTTTTCTCGGCAGGCAGATTCATCGGCTCCCGCAGGACACTTTAGAAAGGCCCAGATCGCTCCCGCTTCCCATCCTGTTTCACCGTCAACCTCCAACACAGTCGCGCCACTGCCACCTTCAGAGTTCGATGATGTGTCCGGGCTAAAAGTTAGATGAACGTCCCGACTCAAACCATCAGAACAATTGCTAGCGATAATTAGGTCCGCCGGGCCGGCGCTACGCCACTCATCACCGAAGGAACAAGTAACTCCCGGGTATTCACAATCCGTGGCACCCCAAGCACAACTCCGGACAAAGCCCGTCCCGCAAACATCGGACAACCCGTCGCAATCATCCCAGGTGCCGCTGCCTACGATCAGCGATCCATTTGGAGCGAAATCGTAAAATGTGGCCACAAACTGAGCATTGGTTAAGTGTTCAATCGCCCAAAGCCCGACAAATCGCTTGTTTCGTTCAACCTCGGTTTGCGCAGGATCTGAACCACACCCAACGATTACAAATAACAAGACTGAAATGATTGCGCTACGATTCATATTGGCTCCTGCGGAATACTACGCTTATTCCACTCCAGCTTTGGAGGCCAGCGTTGCCCGTCTGTGCGAATACACCGCATCTGTTGCAAAAACGGCCAAGGCAAGCCAGATCAATGCGAAGCCCACCAATCTCTCTGGGCCAAAAGCCTCGCCGTACACAAAGACACCGAGCAGAAACGTCAGTGACGGCGCGATGTACTGCAAGACGCCAAGCAGCGAGAGGGAAATCCGTTGTGCCGCCGCTGAAAAGAAGAGCAGTGGAGTCGCGGTTGCCACGCCAGCCCCCACAAGCAAGGCGGCTTGTCGAATGCCACCCTCTGAGAATTGGCTTTCATTAGCGAGTCCGAGCCAGCCAAGTACCGCAAGCGCCGGCAATGCGACCATCGCGGTCTCGAGGGTCAACCCTTCCAGTGCTTCGCCTGCTTCTTGAGCAGCCCATAGAACGCAAAGGAAACACCCAGTGCGAGTGAAATCCATGGAGGTTGGCCGGACACAACACTGAGATAAATAACACCCACCGCGGCAAGCAGGATCGCGGCCCACTGGGCCCGCCGCAGATGTTCTTTTAGAACCAGGACGCCCAACGCAACGTTAATGAGCGGATTGATAAAGTACCCCAGACTTGTCTCGATGATATGCCCCGAGTTGACGGCCCAAATATACAATCCCCAATTGAAACTCAACAGAAGCGTCGCACCAGCGCTAGCAATCAGAGTCCGCGGGCTTCGCCGCAACTCGGACATCCACTTGAACCGCCTCAGTAGGAGCACGAGGGCAACACAAAAGACCAGCGACCAAACGATTCGATGGCTCAGAATCTCCAACGCTGGAACGTCGTCAATCCACTTCCAGTATATCGGGAGCAGTCCCCACAATACGTAGGCTGCGATTCCATGTACGACGCCTCGATTCATGCAAGTACTCTCGCCGCCTCTATAGCAGAGAGCCAGAGAACCAGTGCCACCAAAGATGGTAATCTATCTACAAGATGAAAAAGTACATGGTCGTGGAACGATTCAAGGAGGGGTGTTTTGACGCTACAGACTTCGCTACATTGGGAGGAGACACCGGCCATCATACATCCAACGAAGGACGCTTGGGAACGCGAGCTGATTATGCTTTGTGGGGACAAGGTGCCGGCGTGGGTGCCGGATAACTTCGGCGAGCTTTCTAGGCCGTCGGGATTTGCGGTTCTTTCAAAGGGCCCCGACGGTGCCTGGCCCACGGCGGATGACATTACGTCATTTCCGGGTTTGCCCCACAGCCATCCTGCCGGATAGCTTGTCCGTAAGCTCCTTTACTTCCTTGAACATTGGGAACGTCGCCGTAAGCTCCTTTGCCCTTCCTTCAACATTGAATTCATTCTATGTCTTCTTTCCTGCCGTCCCCCCTAATGCCACCGTACCCGTGAGTTTCTCCCAAGTTGGCTGACCCAAGTTGGCTGACCGATTGGCCAAGAGAGCATTGTGGACGGCGAGACCACACTTGAGGCTCGATCGTCCACATTTCAACCCTGCCCTGCTTGTCGATCACCTGAAACAAGAGAATGCGTATTGGAACGTTTGTTGCTCTTAGGCGATGCAATGATAAAATCCACACTGCTACTAAGTATTCTTACCATCGCCGTCTCGTGCGTGTCCGAAGAGCCGATCGAGACAGAAATTCCGTCGACGTCCGACCCGGCCGAGGTCCAAGACGGTGATGATGGCGAAGGCATTCCCATAGAGCGCCCAGCCTTCTCTCCCCGTGACCCTTCGTTTTCCAGCCTCTCCCCGTGCGGCGAACACACTGTGGATGTATTGACCGTGGCTCCCAATCACACGGTAGCCTTCTGCGAAACTTCTGGGTCCGCTATGGTTATTGAAATGGCACCACTCGGACATCCGGCCATCGTTCCTGAAGACATAGGTTGTGCCGCACAGCTCTACGCACAACTGGCTCCAACCAGAAAAGTCCCCGATGTTCTACTCACGCAATGTTCCGACGATGAACTACGCCAGAGCGTACTGCCAATCTCCCTCGATCATCTGCCTCAGGACGGAGAAGTGGACAACGATGCCTATTCCCACTACTGCGGCAGTAACGGTCCGTCCGAATTTGCACAAGAACGTTGTTATACTGCGAGTAACCGCACAAACATCTGCCGATCAACCGACGTTTCTTGGCATCAGAGGACTTGCAAATTAAACGTGGGCGACTGGTGCAGCCACGCAGACCAGGTTATCGCATCTTGTGGTGGATCCACGCGATTCCTGGTCCGAGAAAGAAAGCGATTTCGCAACAACTGGGGCACTTTCTACGACTACGATATTCACAGTGGCTACTGGGCGAGCAGCAGTATTCGGGCTGCCAGCCGTCCAGGCTTTGGATGGTACGACTGGGATTTCCGTATGATCGGAGATAGCTACAGTAGTGCAGATCACCGCTACAGTGTTTCTTTTCGAAAACGATAGCCTAGCTGGAACAGCCATTTCAGGGCTACTAGCTTCGTACGACAAATACCAATCCCCCTATTGAGCTCATCGAACGCGGCAGGCGAAAGTAGGATGGCGAAAATTAGCTTGGCGAATAGATGTGATTCGCTTAGCCATCGACATTGGGCAATAGGAAAATCTGACGGGCGACATCAGATTGTAGGCGATCTTGCCCGTACCATTGGTCCAAGACATCCTTTTGCAGCAAGTCGCCGTTTTCTGAGATAAATTCTGAAAAGCATTTTTGGGGTGCGATATGTATGCGTTCAGCAACAAGACTCATAAACGCGATAGTGATGGTGACATTGAATTTTGCGGGAGCCCCTGCCCGGCTCGCCATGCTGCGAATGCCCTTGGCGTATTGGGCGATGGCATCAATAAAGTCATTCGCATGCAACATTTCATAAGCGACGCGGAGATGATCCATGTGCCGAAATTCAGAAGGCTCTATCTTCTGCGCCAGGAATAATGTCGTTAATTGTTTTTCGTCCATACTCATCGTTTCGCCCCCCTTTCTTTCAATCGATGGCTATCGGCAGCGACCAAATCAAGGTCGTATACCTCTTTCAGTTGCCGAATCTTTCCCAGGGTGCTCTTGGAAAAGGGTGGCTTGTTCTCAAAGCTATGGAGAGCCATTCCTTCGAGGAGATCACCCAGAGACAAGTCTAGATGCTCGGCAAGTCCTTTGAGAACCTTCAACAAACGTTTTTCAATCCGCACTCCAGTCTGTGACCGTTCAATTGTCTTTCCCATGGCCCACCATGACACCTAGGTAACAAAATAACAAGGTACATTGGTATCATAGACGTTATGTAGTCTCAAGAATGCTACTTATTCGCTACCGTGGCCAGGCAGTTTGCCAACTCCACAGGGTGAGAGAACATGGAGGCATGGCTTGAAGCGAGCGAAAAGACCTGACTCACGGGTAGCGTTTTTTGCATGGCCCGCTGAATGTCCAAGGGTAGGGCTTTGTCTTCGGTGCACTCGACATAATACCTAGGAACTCTACCGAAACGCGCTGGCGTGAGGTGCAGCGGAGACGCAAGTGGGGCACACGGCTCCATGACAAGATTCTTTGCGGCTTCCGTGAACAGTTTCAGTGGTACATCATGCGCAACTGCGTCATGAAGGACGTTTTCGGCAATCCTTACGTGGGTCTGGTCTTCAGAAAACTCTAGATTATCAAGGGCGCAAGAGCCTT
>JAESTW010000269.1 GCA_016763395.1 Kofleriaceae bacterium | reverse complement strand
TACAACAGCCATAACGCCAACTCAATTCGTGTGTTTGGTACGGGGCTGCTCTCCAGCCCAGTTTTGCTAGCCAGCAAAGCCAAGAGCTCCGAAGCCCCGGCGTGAACTGAAATCATGGTGAATCGTAGGATGTACATTGAGTTGGTGGCAATAGCGCTAACTGTTCTTGTTACGATTACCACCGTAGTTTATCTCCTCGGTTTGAGGGATGGCCCAATAGAAACTCTCATCCATACATTCTTTGCGTTTGGAGCCGGCCTTTTCTGAGGAATGCTTGTGGTCGTGTTCGTAGAGCTTAGGCAACGAGACTATGTCGCTTCAGTTATCTTGCTGCTGATCGGCTTCTCGGTAATCTCAGTGGGAAAAGAGATGGCGCGTCTCGCGCAGGCCCAGAAGGACTAGTACCTGATGCAAACCGGACACAGGCGGGCGTATGCCGCCCTGGCCCTTTTGCCAAGCCTGGCCATGATCGCCGGAGCGGCGAGCTGCGGAGGGGATCCACAGAGTGAGCCCTTGCCCTCTGGACAACTCTTCTTTGAAACGCTCGGCCCAGACACTAACGCCCGAACCCAAATCGCCAGGGTCAATGGTGTGTCCATTTTTGCCGACTGTGTTGTCCGGCAAGCCACAGCATCCGGAATTACCGCCGAAGAGGCAATGGAAGAGTGCGTCGATTTCTAACTGCTCTCCCAGCAAGCGCAAGAATACTAGGTACAATCCGATGTGCAAAAGCGCGGCAAACAAGAAATGGTGCGTCGCTTTATTGCTGCTAACTATCCTGTTACCGGCCTCGATGACATCCCCATGGACGTGGTCACCAAGCGTTGGAGCAAGGGGCCCATTCGCCGGCGCTGCCAACATCCGGAACTGCACAACATCGTTTTTTGTCGAATCGCAGATCCGCCGGACAACGCCCTACTCAGCGTAGACAACGCCCAGACCTACTTGCAGAACATCTATGAGAAGCTAAAAGATCTCAAGCAAGATGACCTTTTTGGCGAGTGCTACCCTCATTACACAGAAGCGGGAATCAACGTTCTGGCACTCAAGACATTCTATCTGCTGCCGCGCGATGAGTACGCCGCCCAGGGTCGACAGCCCTATGGCACCTCGGCCCGCCCCTGTATCGTGTTAGCTAAGTGTTTCTCTGTGCCTTATTGCAGCGATGTGGACTCCAGGTTCACAGATGTGGTCTTCCAGTCCTCGTCACCGAAGGGTCACTCGTCGGATTGCGCTATCGGAGGTGAATTCCTTTGTGGCATGAGTAGTGCTTTGCAGGGCTGGGAACCCCTAACAGAAAGAACACCCCCTATGAATCTTAAGAAACTCTTAATCCCAATAGCACTCAGCGCTATTGCCATTCCAAGTGCTCAGGCGAGCGATTCCAAAGTGTATGATGGACTCAGTTGCCATCGAAGTGGTACCTCGACGAGCAACGTCTATCGCACGCACAGTGTGACCGGCTCAAGCGGCTTTTGTAACAATAGCAGTAGCAGTACGATATATGCTTACTGTCCTGTGATTAAGGACAACGTCGGTTCGACAGGGACGTATTACCTTCAAGCCTACCTAAATACCTCATCGGCATTCTCTGCCGCAAACAGAAGTAAGTGCGGTCTTCACTCCTATAGCAAATGGAAGACGAGTTGGAGTTGGTCAGGATTCGCAACAGCCGCACACGCTAGCAGCCCCGCGGACATCACAACACTGTACGAAAGTGTAAGCGGTTTTAATACCGGCCATTTGTCAATGTATTGCAAGCTGATCCCAACCACCCCTTGGTCGGGCACGACTGGCCGCGAATGCATCGGCGGATATCGGATACAGGAGCCATAGATGAATATTCGTAGAGTTATACTCATGGCCGCTGCGGTGCTTAGCCTTGGTGTCGTCTGGAAGATGACATCGTCCGGCACTCACTCTGCGAAACAGACGGTGCCGGAAAAGTCATCGCAGCGGTCAGTCGCAATTCAAACCAATCCCCAAACTTTAAGCAGGGCAATACGCACAAGAGCACCACAACCCAAGGCGATTCCAGAGACTGTTCCGGAGCCAGAAGAAGTAGTAGAAGAGGAGCTGACACCTCTGGGCTATGCACGGCAAGCGGTAGCCGAGGCAGAGTCGCCAGAGGAAGAGAGATATGCTTCGATTGAAGTCGCTGACTTGCTTACCGAAGAGCTCCGGCAGCAGGGACGCGATGAAGATTGGGCAGAGGAGACCGAGCGTACGGCAAGAGAGACCTTGCATAACCGTGGCTTGGAGGCTTCTGTTGCCTCTCTAGAATGTGGAAGTACGATGTGTCGTATGGAGTTGGATACCGAAACCTTGTCGGAAGACGCGTTTCGTGAAGCCACAACGGAGGCTCCTTTTGACCAGGGAGGTTCCGCTTTTGCACCTGATCCGGAGAATGGCGTGAATACTCTTACCGTCTTCTTTACGCGGGAGGGACACACCTTGCCGTGATCTACAGCGCTCTTGGCTAGGCCCAATGCCGTTTCTACGTCGTTAGATAATTCCACGAGAGAAGGGAGTTCGCCCTGAGCCTTTGAGCTGAATGTCTTTCCGTATTCCATTTTTATCGAGCACCTCGCCAATCAGGATTGCGCGTCCGTCGCCAAGTCGGGGGCTAAACCCACCAAACTGATGTCCGGCATACACCATCGAGATCGCATCGGCAGAGGGCGGCAGCGTGTTGCCTACGAGCATAGCGATGCCCTCGTCCGAAGCCAGCTACGCTGCATCGATAGCGAGTTCCTTACAGAGGTCCTCTTAAGTCGCCTTAGCGCCGGGGCGGGGACGGTGTCTGGGGCAGCCCTCTCGTAGAAGGATTGAGGTAGGTGCACAAAGCTATTGTCGAAGGTAATCACGAGCATTGACCTTAGCTCAAATGCTGACCTTCGAATGGCCTTGCTGTTTTTTCTTTGGACCAAGTCGATGGGCAATGCGGTGAAAGCTCGAGAGTCACGTTCCTACTGTAGAAGCCGGACACGAAGTCCTTCTGCTCTGCTTGCTTTGGCCAGTGGTGCGACGAGACGAATGTGTGTGGAGTGGGGGGCGAGGTGATCGAGTACCTCGTTCAGTTCTCGATTCTCCGAGCTCGAAACAGAGAATAGGGTGGAGCTGCTGAGTGTGCCGCCGCTCTCAAAGAATGAGTCAGGTGGGCCATTTCCCCAAGCAGCCCGATTCGCATCTAGTGCCATTCCGTACCCATCTACATCATTGTAGTCATGTACGTTGAGGTCCATAATAGCGATGGTTGGGAGCTCGGCTAGTATTATCCTATCAGGAGTTTCTGGATAGGTGACCGCGCCAAGGGTGTTGGGCGCAATGAAAGTCCAACGATGGAAACCCGTCGAGTCCTGCCAGATGTAGTCACCTTGCTGCAGGTCTCCTTCCTTGGTGGGGAGCCATGAGATGCTCAATCCTTGTCCGGCGTCGTGGGTGACCACCAGTGCCTTGGTAATTGCAGTCCAATCACTCACCTGTGTCGGCAGCCCTGCCTTCACACTGTGCCAACCGTCCCCAGGAGGAAACCTTATCAGTTCGGTCCAAGCGAGTTCCAGATCGGGGGGAGTGAACAAAATGGGAGCTTCCGCGAGTTTATGAGAAGGCATGGTTAAGAAGTACGATCCGTTAGCGACTGAGTTGCGAGCTATTATC
>JAESTW010000268.1 GCA_016763395.1 Kofleriaceae bacterium | reverse complement strand
TAATGGACGGACTTGGCGAGGTCGCCAACATTATCACTGGTAATGTACTGCCTCGTATTGGCGGTGAAGCCGCTGTGTTTGTTCTGGAGGCGTCGAGATCGGTCCCATTCTCTACCAATACTACTGATCCTCGCGCCCTCCTGGTGTTTGAGGGGAATTACGTTTCTGTCCGGGTTCGAGTAAATCCATGAATCAGTCGCCCATACGAATCCTACTGGTAGACGACTCGAAAGCGTTTCGAAGTGCCCTAAAACGGCAGTTCCGAACTAGTTCAGTCGTTGATGTAGTGGGGGAGGTGGGCGACGCGATGAAGACGATCGAAACCGTGTTGGCGGTGAAGCCGGACGTCGTTGTCCTTGATCTAAATATGCCCGGGGTCAACGGCTTCGAAATACTCACTCAACTGAGGCCGACAAAGATTCCGACGATTGTGGTAAGTGGCGTTCCCAAGGAACGTACCGACCTTGTTCAGGCAGCGATGAAGCGCGGGGCATTTGCGCTTGTCCGAAAACCTCAGACTTCGGCTGAGACGAAGGCTTTCGTCTCTACATTAGAGGAGAAAATTACTGCCGCGGTTCGTTTCGCGAACGTGTCCGCTGCCCCCATCGATATGAGTGCGAAGCCCGCTGTGGGACCGGACAATCGCTTGGTAGTAATAGGCGCTTCAACTGGTGGGACTCGAGCTCTCACGACAGTACTCTCTGGATTTGGAGAGGATTGCCCACCAATTGTGATTGTGCAGCACATGATGCCGAGCATGTTGGCGCTCTTTGCAAGCCAATTGAACTCAGCATGCGCTATTACTGTACGTTTGGCGGAGAAGGGCGATGTCCCTCAGCGCGGGACTGCACTTCTTGCACCGGGTGGACAACATTTACTTTTGTCGCGGCGCGGGAAAAGCCGCATCGTATGCGAACTCAATACCGATGCGAAAGTAGAAGGGCAGAGGCCAGCAGTGGATGTGCTTTTCTGGTCGGTCGCCAAAATTGCGAGTAGGAAAAATATTGTGGGGATTGTTCTCACAGGCATGGGACGTGATGGTGCCAGTGGCCTGTTGAAAATGCGTGAAGCTGGATGTACTACGGTGATTGAAGACGAGCGAGACTGTGTCGTCTTTGGAATGCCAAAGGCAGCGCTTGACCTCGGCGCAGCGATGAAGATTGAGCGTTTATCCAAAATCTCGTCCTTCGTTACGAGCCACTACAACGACTAGATGTCTCCGGCATACCTTGCCGATGTGGCAGGTCTCTGTTGAAAATCTCGGAAATTCGCCTAGGAAGGATTCTGTGGCTACTATCGCCGGGCGAAGGCCTTAGTCACTAAGGCCCACCGATGTTGTCAATGTCGCGC
Source organism: Kofleriaceae bacterium (assembly GCA_016763395.1). Classification (GTDB taxonomy): domain Bacteria; phylum Myxococcota_A; class Polyangia; order Haliangiales; family Haliangiaceae; genus NORP324. Next base: position 3,187 of record JAESTW010000268.1, on the reverse strand, counting down.
GGTACTCGATCTGACGCGCGAAGGTGATGGCGTTATTTGCTGTCTCTACTGCGGTAGCGATCATAGGAGTTCCCGTGCTCGGGCTGATGAAGAAGCTCGGCTTCACCAGGAAAAGCGGGTTGGTGGGCTAATCGCACCATACATTTTTTCGGCAGTTATCGGTTTCGGCGGGTACGTGGCATTCCGAGATTTTCTGTTGCCGTCCTTATGACGGCCGTCCGGCAATGATGGTTGGAGTACTGCTCCTGGCACTTGGGTTACTGAGTTTTCGTATGCCAGCTGCAGTTGGACTCGCGGTCGTTGGCATAGCTGGGGTTTTGAAGCCGTTTGTCCGGTCTTGTGGGAGCGATCCGGACATGGTGGTTTTTCTCCGATGTCTGAATCAGCGTTTTATTACCTAATACCAGGGGGAATCGCGGCTGTCGTCGCATTTATGTTCTTTTCGAGTATGCGGATTCGGGAACTGAAACCGGCGTTCTTGGCACTAGTGCCGCGAGTGACGGTGGCCTTGGTTGGCGTCGGCGGGGTTGCGTGGTCCTACTACTTTGTCGGAGATAGCATTGTGGATGTTGCCAAGGTTCACAGTCGCCAAATAGAAAACTTTGATGTGCTGAGTCGCAACGCTTGCACGGCAGAGATCGAGGCTGAAGTGGAGTCTCACAGCGAACTCAGTCTGCAGTGGAGGAAAAAACGGGGATACCCCGAAGAACACACTGTACGTGGCGTGTGGAAGGGTTCCAGGTATGTCAGAACTAGCGAAAGATCCGCTTCTCCTAGACGAACTTAACTACTTTCGCAATGCTGCGTCCGGGCGCTATCGCTACTTGTACAGAAGCGCGAGTGAGTCATTTCGTGGACTGTTTGCCATTATGGCTGCTGCCCAATATTGGGTAGTTGTAAAGAGTGATGGCAAGTATCACCGGGCAACAGTGGTATCAGTTACATCGGGGCGTAGCGTTGGAGGCGCGGAGGTTTCTGGGCGTCGCAGCGAAGCGGGAAACCGTCTGAAGGAAAAATTGAATAGCGCGAGCTTGATAGCAAAGCCAAAGGTGATTGCGGTCTTTCTGGACGCCCAGGGCCAGGAAGTGGGGACGGCACTGGGCTACGCTGCGTTCGCGCCTTTAGCAGGAGAACGTACTCCCATTCTAATCATCGAGCGCGAGCCACCCGAGTTTGCGAGTATCGAATATTCAGCACATGCTCGAAAGTTTTAAGGATTCGAAGCACATTGAGCTTCACGTTGATGCCCACGCAGCCGCCCAGTAAGGTAGCACGCGAAGTATCTCAAGCGGTCAGGTCCAGATAGATAGGTAACAGATCGGTCCAGGTACATAGGTAACACTTGAGGGCAACGAGGAGGTGTGTGTTGCCCTGGAAAGATACCTGTGAAATGTCTGAGAGAATACGGTTCATTGAGGCTTGGCTGGTTGGTGGAGAGAGTATTTCTACGCTCTGTCGTGTCAGTGGAATCAGTCGAAAAACCGGCTACAAGTGATGGCGCGCTATCATGAGGAAGGGCTTGGTGGAGCCGAGCGCCACATGCGCCGATCAATCGAATGTCCGAAGAGGTTAAAGCTTTGCTTCTGGATGCTCGACGAGTGCGTCCGGAGTACGGCCCCAAGAAGCTCATTCCCATGTTGCAGCGTGCATATCCGGCTCTGTCGTTTCCAAGTAAGAGTGCGGTGACCGCGTTGTATAAACGAGAGGGACTGGTCGCTACCCAAAAGAAACGACACCGGCCTACGCACTACAAAAGCTCGGACATGGGTTACTATGGTCCGAACGCTCTTTGGTGTACGGATTTCAAAGGGGACATGTTTTTTGGAAACAAGCGACGCAGTGCCCCTCTTACCGTTTGTGATGGCGTTGGTCGCTTTCTTTTAGGGTGCTATGACCTAGAGCTCAAACGCTGCTGTGATGTCAAAACCCGCTTTACCCGGCTGTTTCGAGAGTTTGGCATCCCTGATGGAATTCTGAGTGACAACGGTCCGCCCTTTGCCTCTGTGAAAAGTACAAAGCAATTCCCACGAATACTCGAAGACCCACAATACCCGGACGCCGATTTTCTCGAACGACTAGACGACCGAGGCCGGCTGTGGTGGAAAGGCGGCAAACACTATCTGGCCAAGGCGCTCGAACGAGAACTTGTTGGCATAAAACACCTCGGATGCGATTGGGTACAAATTCAGTTCGGACCTGTGGTATTGGGCGAAATCAAGAAAGGGAAATTCCTTCCCAAACAACCCATCGCGAGAAAACACCGATAGCACCGAATCGGATACAACTGTTTACCCATGTATCTGGACCGAAGTGTTACCCATGTGCCTGGCCTGACGAAGCGGGTGAAAGGGCTATCGTCAAAGTAGCGCCGTCAAATAGTCCAACATCACAGCCAAAACCTTGGGCAAGAGTGACGTAACCTACTGAAAACACGGTGTGATCACCCTTGCTGCGATCTGGATCGAGGCTTGCTCTGTCTTCAGTGAGATGAGAGTGTACGACGCAGTAAACCGGATGCAGGAGGCGATGACCTTTCATCGCAACCGTCACTCTGTAGTTGCTGGCAACGTCGCGAACCTCGATACCCCCGGCTACAAACCTCTCGATTTAGAACGACTACCAGCCGGCTCGTCATTGAACGCGCATCGAATGAGCCAAACGCACAAAGGGCACATCGCAGCTCAGGGCGTTAGCGGAAATACTCGCTCCATTGTCAATGACAACGGAATGGCGAGCGCGGACGGCAACTCGGTGAATCTCGAGCGGGAGATGGCGAAGATTGACGCCAACCGTGTCCGGTATTCAACGACTTCAGAACTAGTTTCTAGACGGCTCGCGATGTTGCGATACGCCGCGACCGACGGACAAGGATAACGACTAGAGAACTGCAATAGGAGCTTGGTATGGATTTTTTTAGCGCAATAGAGGTTTCGGCCTCAGGACTGGCAACACAGCGAACTCGTATGAATGTCGCTTCCTCAAACCTGGCCAACGTCAACTCGACGGGCGTAGATGGGGAAGGGTACAAACGGCGTGATGTAGTAGTTCGCTCGCAGATTGTCGATGGCAGCATTGCCGGACACCGTGCGGGTGGATTTGGCGCAGCGGTGCGAAGCGCTTCCGTGGTGGAAATAGTCGAGGATCAGAGTCCTGCCCAACTGCTCTATGATCCGGGGCATCCCGATGC
>JAESTW010000267.1 GCA_016763395.1 Kofleriaceae bacterium | reverse complement strand
GAGTAGGCATGGCGGCGAGCGGCGTAGGCATGGCGCCGAGCGGCGTAGGCATGGCGACTTTGGGCAGGCTCGGGGCGACTGGAAGTGCCGTTGGGTTTCTCATGGCCCGACGTGAAGAAGCAACGTTGCCTCCACCGGGAACCGGGGGCGGGCGGTTTCCCAAACTTGGAACAGACGGCACGCCAGGCTTCTTAGAATCCTGCACGCCCACATCTTAGCACGCCGGTACGAGCCTGGTGGAGATCACCAAAAATGAGCGCCATGGCCACGTCCCAATGAAGCTGACTATACTTGGCCTGCGTGCCAGACAATGCAAATACCGGAGTGATGGCCGCGTTTCACCCGGTAGTGCAAAGCTGGTTTGCCAACCGTTTTGCTCATCCAACCGACGCGCAGCGAGATGGCTGGCCACATATTTTGGCGGGACAAGATGTCCTAATCGCAGCACCAACCGGCTCGGGCAAAACCCTTGCCGCATTTCTTGCAGCCCTCGATGCACTCATTCGGGCGGGCGAGCGCGGGCAGCTTGAGGATCGAATTGAAGTCCTCTACATATCGCCACTCAAGGCACTGAGCAATGATATCCAGCGCAACCTAGAAGAGCCGCTACAGGAGTTGCGGGAGCAAGCCCTTTTGTCCGGGGTTCTTTTGCCAGAGATAAAAACCGCACTTCGGACAGGAGACACCCCGGCCAGTGAGCGTGCGAAACTCACCCGCAAGCCACCTCATATTCTCATCACCACCCCAGAGTCGCTGTACATCATGCTCACAGCTGCCAAGAGTCGGGCCAAGCTGGCGACCGTTCGTACGGTTATCGTCGACGAGATTCACGCCCTGGCAAGGGACAAGCGCGGTTCTCACCTCTCCCTCAGTCTGGCCCGTCTAGACGCCGTAGTTGCAGAAAATGGGCTCTCCGCGCCCAACCGCATTGGTTTGTCCGCCACCCAGAAGCCAATGGATCGCATTGCACATCTTTTGGTAGGCAACCGCAGGCCAGCGCCGGTAATAATAGACGGCGGACACAGCCGTTCCATCGACTTTCAGATTGAGGCGACCGATGATGTTCTTGGAGCTGTCGCGACCAATGAGCAATTTGCCCGAGTGTACGACAAAATCGCCGAGCTCTGCCTAGCCCACGAAACCACGATTGTCTTTGTCAACACAAGGCGTTTGGTAGAGCGAGTCTCCCACGCACTAGAAAAACGCTTAGGCGAAGAAGAAGTCGTAGCGCACCATGGCAGCCTGTCTAAGCAGCTGCGATTTTCCGCCGAGCAAAAGCTAAAGACAGGGGCTGTCCGGGTTGCTGTAGCTACTGCCTCACTCGAACTTGGTATCGACGTGGGCAGCGTAGACCTGGTCATCCAGATAGGCTCACCGCGCTCGATTGCCACGCTACTGCAGCGAGTCGGCCGATCTGGACACTCTCTCGGCAAGATCCCGAAGGGACGGATTTTTGCCATGACCCGAGATCAACTAGCAGAAACAGGTGCACTGCTACGCGCAATCAAAGCCGGGATTTTAGATGAGATCCAGATTCCCGAAGCTCCTCTGGACGTACTCTCGCAGCAGATCGTTGCAGAGGTAGCGTGTCGAGATTGGCACGAAGACCAACTCTTCGAACTTATGTGCTCGGCGATGCCCTACAAGGAGTTGCGCCGCAAGGATTTCGACGCTCTACTAGAAATACTCAGTGAAGGAATCTCTACTTCGCGTGGCCGCAGTCGGGCGCATCTTCATCGCGATCGAATTCACAAGATTCTCAGGGCCCGGCGTGGCGCACGCCTTTCCGCGCTGACCAATGCCGGCACGATACCGGACACCGCGCAATATCGGGTGCTCACTTATCCCGATGAAATCCCTGTTGGTAGCCTGGACGAAGACTTTGCCATCGAAAGCCATGCAGGCGACATTTTCTTGCTCGGAAACACCTCCTGGCAGATTCACCGTATCGAGGCCGGACGGGTCCTTGTACACGATGCCCACGGCGCTCCTCCCTCAATCCCTTTTTGGCTGGGAGAAGCGCCTGCCCGGACACGAGAACTCAGCGAAGAGGTCGCCCGCCTGCGCGAAGACGTCGAGGACCTCATTGAATCGGAACAATCCTTAGAGGAGATTTCAGCCTACATCGCGGTGGAATGCAATATGCCCCACACCTACGCAGATCAACTCGCGGCGTATCTAAAGGCCAGCCACAACGCTCTCGGCGCCCTACCCTCCAGACGCTGTATCATCGCTGAGCGTTTCTTTGACGACGTAGGTGGAATGCAGCTCATTTTGCACTCTCCCTTTGGCGGGCGAATCAACAAAGCCTGGGGGCTCGCGCTGCGAAAACGCTTCTGCCGAAGCTTCAACCAAGAATTGCAAGCAGCAGCAACGGACGACGGACTACTGCTCTCTCTGGGGCCCGTACACAGTTTTGAGCTCGAGAGCGTGTTTGACTTTCTCCGTTCGAGCAATGCCAAAACGATTCTAACGCAAGCGGTACTCGGCTCACCTGTATTCGGAGTTCGATGGCGTTGGTGCATTACCCGAGCATTGGCAGTATTGCGCAGAAACGCCGGCTCTGCGATTGCTCCCCAGATACTCCGAATGCGCAGTGAAGATCTTCTGAGCACCGTTTTCCCAATGCAGCAAGCTTGCCTAGAAAATGTCGTAGGCGACATCGAAATCCCGGATCATCCACTAATCACCGAAACCATGCGAGACTGCTTGGAGGAGTTTATGGACATCGATGGCTTGGTCGAGCTCTTGTCCAAACTCGAAAGTGGTGAAATCAAGATCATCGCCCGGGAGACAAGCGAAGCCTCGCCCCTGTGTCACGAGCTCATCAACGCCAACCCCTACGCCTTCTTGGACGACGCTCCGCTTGAGGAACGCCGAACTCGAGCCGTCAGTCTGCCGCGATCGCTAGACCTCGGCCAGGGGGATTTAACAGCCATCGACGATGAGGCAATTGCAGCCGCAGAACTCGCCGCTACCAGCAGCATCCGCGATGCCGAGGAGTTGCATGACGCCCTGATGTCTCTCTACCTTCTGCAGCCAAGCTATCAGTACGAGGACTTTGCCAATCGTCTCATGGCTGACCAGCGCTGCACCAAGTACACGCTGGCTGATGGCCGGGAATTTTGGGTTGCCGCCGAACGCCTTCCAACCATCGAAACCGCTCTGTCCGGGGGAATTTCTTCGCCGTCAATGCCCGCCCTGCCCTATTCGGTGGACGAGATCGAAGTGGAAGAGGCAAGTCTTGTAATCCTGCGCGGACAAATGGAGGAATTGGGTCCTCAAACTCTAGAAGCGCTGGGCACTCGGACAGGACTCTCGGAGGCCAATCTGCAAATTGCCCTGGCTACCCTGGAGAACCAAGGGGTTGTATTGT
>JAESTW010000266.1 GCA_016763395.1 Kofleriaceae bacterium | reverse complement strand
GGGAAAGACCCGAGTTCTCTGAGGAAGAAATAGCCTGCACCGAGGGCAATGATTATTACGGGGAGCCATCGGCGGAGCTGGTTACTCATGGTCAGCGTGACACCTTCGAAGATGAGATACACTGTCCGAAGTCCAACCCCTTGTGCCGTCGGCGGCTCACCTGTGTACCAACAATCCGGGCTGTCGCATGCCGGCATTGGCATACTGAGCAGCTGGCTGTCGATGGTGGGAGCGGGAATTTCTGCTTGTAGCGCTGGAGCCGCCATCGAAACTGAGGCAGCGAAACCGAGGCTCACCAAGACGGCGGCGAAGAGGGGCAGGCGGGCAGTATTCGGGAGATGCATATCTGAGCCGAATTTAGCCCTCAAGCGACCGCATTCAAAGAGAAAGCGGCCCGAGCGGCACAACACAAGCTAACAATGAGAGACGATCTCTATATGTTGTCGTGTGATAACAACAAGTTACTTGGTGTTTAGCGACCACCTCGATATGCCAGGAAAGCGGGTCTGAACGCTCACATCAGCAGGGTTTACACGACCAAATTTCCTCGACCAAGCGTAATGGCTGAAGGGAGCGTAAATCACAGTGTAAGGCATGTCCTTGTAAAGCTGGGCGTGGATCTTTTTGTATATCTCTTTGCGAGCCTCGCGATCGGCAGTTTTTACCGCATCTTCCAGCCAGACATCGACCTCGGGGTTGTTGTATCGAGCGAAATTTTGTCCGAGCTTTACTTCCGCGGAATGCAAGAGAGCGGATGGGTCGGGATCGGGAATGTCCCGAATCCAGCCGAAGAAAGCAGCGTCGAAGTCGTTGGCAAAGGTTCTCTTTTCAAACTCGCGTGGACTTAAATAACTAACGTTCAGGTCAACACCGATTGTCGCTAGATCTTGTTTAAAGATGGCGAACATCTCGGCGTGAATCGGAAGCTTCTGGCTGGTTGTCGTGATGATCTCAAGGGGCAAGCGAGTTGTCTCACTGATGACCGCAGCATCTGTCAGCATTTTCTTTGCTAGCGCTGCATCAAATTCTCTCGGGGCAATTTGTGGATCTGCGCCGAACATGTTGGCAAAAAATGGCGCGGACAAGAGTTGCCCTTCGCCCATCAACAAGTCGTCGAGAACTCGACTGCGGTTGAGTCCATGAGTGAGCGCACGTCGAACTGCTGGCTGGTCAAAAGGGGCCTTGGTTCCGTTCCAAGCAATGACCCGGAAGACCGACTCCATGCTGGATGTTTTCTCAAAGTTATCGAGGAAATTGGGCAACTGCGCCTCTGAATTCCACTGTCCGAGATCGTTGATGTTGGCAAAATCTACGACGCCAGTTTTCAGGGCTTCCAACTTATCTTTGGTGTTAAACACCAACTCAATTGTGTTGAGTCCGGGGGTGTCGTGCCACCAATTCTTGTTCTTTTTGAGAAGAATTCTGCTTCCGCGTTCCCAGCGCACTAGCTGAAAGGGACCAGTTCCAACCGCTTCGCTATTGGCGTTTGCGGCCTGAAAGGCATCGTCGCCCACGGCTGCATCAGTGTCGGAGAAACGGTGCTTTGGCAAGATCCCAACAGACCAGCTGACAAGGGCGGGTGCGTAAGGCGCTTTGTAGTTGACCACAACGGTCAAGTCGTCCGGTGTCTCGACTTTTTCAACCGTACTAAAATAGGTTCGCCAAATGGTGCGCAGTTTGGTGTTGCGAATTTGTCCGATTGTGAAAGCAACATCTTTGGAGGTAAAGGCTTTGCCATCGGACCAGAGAACGCCTTTGCGCAGGTGAAAGGTGATGGAGCGACCGTCTTTACTTTGTTCCCAGGATTCCGCCAAGCGGGGCACGGGATTGAGAGCCGCATCAAAGCCGACAAGTCCTTCAAAAATGAGCATGTTCGCCCGGTTAAAACGAGTTTCCAGAACCGGGTTGAGATAGGTCGGTTCATTGGAAGGCAATTTCATGTGCCCCGGTGAAGACTCAGCATTTGTCGTTGCGGCTGCCTTGGTCTTGGCCGACGCGCCTGGCTTTTCTTTTGCGCCTCCCTTGCACGCGCTTGTGGCGCCAAACATGAAAGTAGAAGCAAGGACGGCTAGGATTCCCCATCTGATTGTGCTCATCGACAGCCAGTATAACGCCCACCGGCACACTTGTGTAGTAGCCTGCCCCTCCTATGGAGAGGCTTCACATACTTGATGGCTATGGCTACATTTTTCGGGCTTACTACGGAATGGCTGGTGGTGGCAATCGCGGTGCGAGTCTAGCCAATGCCGATGGCTTGCCTACAGGAGCATTGCACGTCTACGCTTCTATGCTGGTGCGGATGCATCACGATCTTCGGCCAGAGCGTATTGTTGTCGTTTTTGATGCGCCGGGGAAAAATTTTCGCACACTCTTAGATCCCAACTACAAAAAGACTCGCCGAGAGACACCCGAAGATCTAAAAAAGCAGCTGCCGTATTTTCGTCCGCTCACCGAGGCGTTTTGTTGGCCAGTGATTTCCGAAGAAGGCGTTGAGGCTGACGACACGATTGCGACCGTTACTGGCCAGGCTCGAGCTCGCGGGTGGGATGTTGTGATCTACTCGGGCGACAAAGATTTGATGCAACTTGTCGATGAGCGAGTGACCGTTGTCGATTCCATGCGGCGCATCACCTATGATCACGATCGGGTGGTCGAAAAATTTGGTGTCCGGCCAGATCAACTCGGGGATTGGCTTTCGCTCGTGGGCGACAAAAGTGACAATGTTCCGGGAATGGTCGGAGTGGGCAAGGTCGGGGCTACCAAGCTATTGAACCAGTACGGGGATTTGAGAGGAATTCTCAGGAATGTAGATGCCCTCAAAGGCAAGCAGCAGGAACGATTCTGCGACGCTGGCAATATTGCCCAACTAGAAATGGCCAAGAAACTGGTCACTCTTAAAACAGATGTCGAGCTAAGCGCCACGCTAGATAGTTTTGTGCCCGCTCCTTGGGACACTCGTCCACTGGAAAAACTCTGCGAACAATTCGGGTTCTCTGGACTTGTTGCAAGGATGGGAGCCAAAGGCGCTTCGGGGCGTACGGGGGCATCTGCGTCGGCGATCGTGGCGGAGGAGAAACCCGTAAAGAAGGTAGAGGCGATTGAGTACACACCAATGGCGGCATTGGTCGTGCTCGACAAAGAGAGAATACTGGAGGAGGCGAAGGCTGCCGTCCTGGCCGGTGAGGTCGCCGTAGTTGTGGAGTCCGATGGCCAGAGGCACGATCGTGAGCGATTGGTTGGATTGGGGATCGCGGTCCCCGG
>JAESTW010000265.1 GCA_016763395.1 Kofleriaceae bacterium | reverse complement strand
ATGGACTAATGAATGACTTGGTTTGGGAAGTAACGGGGCGTATTGCGGCTGTGATGGGCGCGCTTAAAATTGCTACGGCAGGCACTCAAAATCATAAAACCACATTGGTGGATGTGAAAGCGGAATACACAAAACAATTTGGTGGTTCGTTTTAAGGTTTGATTAAACACTGCAAGCTAATAAAAGCGCATAAAAAACCCATAGTCAGATTGCCTGCCTATGGGTTTTTTTATAGGATAAAAGCTAGCTTATCGCAGTAATTTATTACGTATTAATTCAATATGCGATAACAAGTGATACACCTGTCGAGCATGAGATAACGGCGCCTTAACTTTGTTAACCTCATTGACGATATGGTCTAACTCGGCATTTAATTCTTCGCGTTGTGGCGCTGAAAGCTCGCTATTGTGTAATTTATCATCAACCAAATGCAGGGCTTCATACCAGCGATAAATGCGTGAGCTAATGCGCCACTCATACAGTGGTGGGATTAATTTTGATAACGGAATTAACAGCGCGATTAAGGGAATTAACATCACCACAAAACGATCAATCATTACCGCCGTCCAAAACGGCAAATAACGCATTAAAAACGGTGGGCCTTTCTTATGAAAACGATCGGCAACATCACTGATCGGAGCGGCGACGTTATTTCCATTGGGGAAAAAATTGGTGGAGGCAAACAGGCCCGCTTTTTTGTGGGTGTTATGAATGGCTTGTAACAATAAAAATGTGAGCGCAGGGTGCAAATCTTCTTTAATAAGTAAGTTTGCCGTTGGAGCGATTAAGGTAATGTCCTGTGCAGGAATGTTTTTCTGCAAATCAATAATCCCTTCAGGCAAGGTGATTTTGGTTAAAAACGGATGAATACGTCGGTATGCTTCGGCACGCCGCAGAGATAAAACCTTCACCGTTGGATTATTAATCAATTGTTGAATAACCGCTGATTCAACTGAAGCGATAAAAAATGCCGCATCAATTGTACCGTCGAGCAAACCTTTGGCGGCATCAGAGCCGGATTTGTCAGACAACCGATCGTTACCGTCCAATAATTTATTATCGGCTAATAAGGTGCTTGCAAGTTGGCGTGTGCCACTGCCTTCGGGGCCAATCGCTATTTTTAAACCCGCCAGATCAGGAATGCTTTTTAACGATAGACCTTGGCGATAAAACAACCAAACCGGTTCGTAATATAAGCTGCCTAATGACAGCGCGGTGCTGTCACTGTGGGTAATTCCACCTTGGACAAAGGCAGCATCTACGTCGCCGTCGACTAAACGTTGTAAGTTTTCAGTGGAACCGGCAGAAGGCAGTATCTCTAAGCTAATGCCTTGCTGTTGCAGCAGTATTTTGTATTCTTGCGCAAAGGCATAATACGCGCCTTCTTCACTGCCGGTGCTAATGCTAATGTTTTCAGGTGGTGCAGGTTCTACAAATTGATACGCTAGCCAAAAACCAGCAGCAACCAAGAGGGCAACCGTTGCAAAGGTGACCAGTTTATCTTTATGTGAATTTCTTGCTGATGCCATCCGTGATCCCAATATAATTTAATTTAATTTTTTGTTAGCTTCCAACAATAATGGATTTTTGGATTGCGTTCAAAATCTTTTGGCAGTGTTTTCCGGCTGATATTTTCAATTTCAAAATTCTCAAACTCAGCTTCATCGAATTTAAATTTCTTTGAATTGGTTGAGAAAATAATGATGCCATCACGTGCCAGTAGTTGCGACGCTTTGTTAATCAAATTAATATAATCTTTTTGGATATCAAACACTTCTGACATACGTTTGGAGTTTGAAAACGTCGGTGGGTCGATAAAAATAAGATCGTATACCCGTAAATTTTCAATCGCATCATCCAGCCATTCCACACAATTGGCACGAACCAGCGTATGTTTTTGTTGATCAAGATTGTTCAGCTCAAAATTCGTTTTTGACCAGTCAAGATAGGTGTTTGACATATCCACCGAGGTAGATGAAGTCGCGCCACCCAAGGCCGCATGTACGGTGGCGGTGCTGGTATAGGCAAACAAGTTTAAGAAACGTTTACCTTTTGCCAAGGTTCCCAACATTTGTCTGGTGATGCGGTGATCCAAAAACAAGCCGGTATCTAAATAGTCTTTAAAGTTAACCTGAAACTTACAATTGTCTTCGTTAACGACATAAAAACCACTGTCAGTATCTTGTTTTTCATACTGTGCACTGCCTTTTTGACGACGGCGAATTTTTAATGACAGGTGAGTCCGATGAATCTTTAAAACGTCAGGTATCGCTGCGAGAGCATCGCGTAAACGTTGTAATGATTTTTTCCCATCAATGGTTTTTGGTGCTTCATATTCTTGCACATGTACCCAGCGGTTGCCGCTTTGCGCTTCGGTGTAAACATCAAGCGCAAGTGCATATTCAGGCAAATCGGCATCGTATAAGCGATAACAAGAAATGTTATTTTTCTTAGCCCATGGTTCAATTTTACGAATATTTTTTCGCAAGCGGTTGGCGAGCATAGTGGCGCCTTCTTGCAGTGGTCCCGGCGTAGGTAATAAGGCCTTTTTAATATTGTCAGGGTTACGCTGGTACAGGCTAGAACCAGAATCCGGTGTGTTGAAATAACGTTCGGGCGAAACCGTAAAGTTAAACACCTTACACGGCAGCGCGCCATTATAGAGCTGGTAAGACTTATGCGATTTTAATGAAACCTGAAATGCCAGGTTTGGGTTGCCGGTAAACACCGTGGCATCCCAGCCATCAAAACGTGCTTTTAGAATCGTACCGATTTCTTGGTATAACGGCTCTAGGCTTTTAATATCGCCTAAACGTTCGCCATACGGTGGGTTGGTAATAAACAAACCGGGCTGCCAATCAGGGTTTGGATCAACTTGATTAAGCGCGTGTCCGTAGGCATTAACGTAGTTTTTAAGCCCTGCGGTTTTGATATTGGCCTTCGCAATACCGGATGTTTTTATGCTGAGATCTGAGCCGGTAATGGGCGGGATATTTTCAAAGCCTTTGTCGCGACGGTATTCGGCTTCTTTAATTAAGCGCTCCCAAATGCTGGGGTTGAATTGTTTCCACGCCTTGAAACCATAATATTCACGCAGTAAACCGGGTGCAATATCACCGGCCATTAACGCGGCTTCAATTAAGAATGTGCCTGAACCACACATCGGGTCGTACAGTGCGCCGCCTTTTTTGGCGATGGCTGGCCAGCCTGCACGCATTAATATAGCGGCAGCAAGATTTTCTTTTAACGGCGCTTCAACAGACTCGGCACGGTATTTACGGCGGTGCAAGCTGTCGCCGGATAAATCTAAACTGAGAGTTACTTTGTCACGATGCACATACGCATTAATGCGGATGTCCGGCTGATCACGCTCAACACTTGGGCGGTCATTGGTGTTTTCTTTAAACTGATCCACAATCGCGTCTTTAATGACTTGTTCAGCATACAGTGAGTGGGTCATTTTTGATTGGCGTAAGGTGGCGTCAATCGCAAAGCTATTCGTTACGTCAAAGTGCTTTGACCAGTCTATTTTGGAAGCGGCTGCGTAGAGTGCTTCGGGTGTTTCTGCGGTAAATTGGCTGAGCGGTAATAGAATCCTATTCGCTAAACGTGACCATAAACAGGCACGTAAGGCGGTTTCAATGTCGCCGTTAAATTCAACGCCGCCATTGGCTTCTTTAACATCGCTGGCATTAAAGCTGCGGATTTCATCGGCGAGCAATAGCTCCATGCCTTTTGGGGTGCTGGCAAAAAAGGGTAGTGTTTTTATAGTCATGGCAGAGAAAAGTGGGCAGTTAGAGGCATGTGATCAGAGAGCGATAATACGCCTTCTTGCAGTACACGTGCGTGATTTAGTTGAATATTTTTGGAATAAAGCAGGTAGTCAATAGTACGGTCAGGTGCCTTAAGTTGCTGCCCGTTTCGCAAGTAGCTGTACCACTGATGTTTGTTTGCCCCTTGGCTGTCCGCCAAGCTGGGAATAACCGAGTGCTGTTGGTATAAAAGCAGCATTTCAGTTGCCGCATTATACGGGGTGCGCTTTGTTTT
>JAESTW010000264.1 GCA_016763395.1 Kofleriaceae bacterium | reverse complement strand
TTTACTACCCGGGGACCGCATTCCCTGAGATACGCGTGCCCATGCGGGAAATCTCGCTGCACCCAAGTGCACAACAAGCCCCCGTTGTGGTCTATGACACCTCTGGGCCATATACCGATCCAGACCAAACCATCGATATAGACAAGGGCCTCGGAGAAATCCGAAGCGCGTGGGTTGATGCGCGCAATGACACTGAGGTGTATGAGGGACGCGAAATTCAACCAGCAGACAATGGCTTTGTAAATCCGGACAAAATTGTTGCCGAATTTCCGAGGACTAGACAAGTTCGTAGGGCGAAAGTGGGCCAGACGGTTACTCAGATGGCCTACGCACGTGCCGGGACCATCACCGCCGAGATGGAGTTTATCGCAATTCGCGAAAACCTGGGTAGAGAGCGGGCAGCGGAAAGTCTAGTCCGGGATGGAGAGTCCTTTGGGGCATCGATTCCCGACTATATCGATGCAGAGTTTGTCCGCGAAGAGGTCGCGCGAGGTCGCGCCGTGATTCCGGCCAATATCAATCACCCAGAAGCCGAACCGATGATTATCGGACGAAACTTCCTTGTGAAGATTAACGCCAATATTGGAAATTCCGCGGTGACCTCTTCTGTCGCCGATGAGATAGAAAAGATGGTTTGGTCCACTCGCTGGGGCGCGGACACGGTCATGGATCTATCAACCGGACGAAATATTCACAACATTCGCGAGTGGATTATTCGGAACTCAGCGGTCCCTATTGGCACGGTACCTCTCTATCAGGCTCTTGAAAAAGTAAAAGGAGTCGCAGAAGACCTAACTTGGGAAGTGTACCGAGATACACTCATTGAGCAGGCAGAGCAGGGAGTCGACTACTTTACGATTCACGCTGGACTGAGACTTCACCACGTTCCAATGACAGTAAATCGGATCACGGGCATCGTATCTCGAGGTGGATCCATTATGGCCAAGTGGTGTTTGCATCATCACAAAGAGAGCTTTCTCTACGAACACTTCGACGAGATTTGCGACATCGCACGGGCCTATGATGTCACCTTCTCCTTGGGAGATGGCCTGCGTCCGGGCTGTATCGCCGACGCCAATGACGAAGCGCAGTTTGCGGAACTCGAGACTCTGGGAGAGCTCACCAAAATCGCTTGGGCCAAAGATTGTCAGGTCATCATCGAAGGACCCGGACATGTTCCCATGCATAAAATAAAAGAGAATATGGACAGGCAACTCGAGGTCTGTGGTGAGGCTCCCTTCTATACGCTCGGACCACTAACAACAGATATTGCCCCCGGCTATGACCATATTACGTCGGGAATCGGCGCGGCGATGATCGGTTGGTACGGCACCGCAATGCTGTGCTACGTGACTCCTAAAGAGCATCTGGGCTTACCTGATCGAGATGACGTGAAGGTCGGAGTGATCACATACAAAATCGCGGCGCATGCGGCAGACCTGGCCAAAGGCCATCCAGCGGCGCAAATGCGTGATGATGCTCTCTCGCTGGCGCGATTCGAGTTTCGTTGGCAAGATCAGTTCAACCTGTCGTTAGATCCAGAGCGAGCGCAGAGTTTTCATGATCAGACTTTGCCTAAAGATGCACACAAAGTGGCGCATTTCTGCTCGATGTGCGGGCCAAAGTTCTGCTCGATGCGAATCTCCCAAGAGATCAAGGACACTGTCCGAGACTCTGGGCTAAAACAAATGGCGCATCGCTACCGGACGGAAGAAGGTGACCTCTATATGCCGTTGGTGAAGCGTTGAGCGGCCGATGAAGGTACTGGTCGTTGGCGCGGGCGTAGCAGGGCTTTGCTGCGCCTTGGAGCTGGCGCAGGCCGGGTATCGTGTGGAGCTTATCGATCGAGCAGTCGGGCCAGAGAGCGCCGGGTGCTCGCGTTTCGCAGGAGGCATGCTTGCGCCTTATTGCGAGGGAGAAAATGCGCATCAGCTCGTGACTTCTCTGGGAGTGGAATCGGTTGAGTGGTGGCAGAAGGTCCTGCCTGAGGTTGATGATGGGTATCGTCAATTGGGTAGCTTGGTGTTAGCGCAAGGGCGAGACCGAGGGGAGCTTGCGCGATTTGCGCAGAGAAGCAGCGGCCACGAGTCAGTCCGGGGAGATGCACTGTCCGAGATAGAGCCTGAGTTGGCTGGTATTTTCCCGCAAGGGCTATATTTTGCTGCCGAAGCGCACATTGACCCGCGGCTGGCAATGCGAAGAATACGGAGTCGGCTGCAGGAGCTAGGCGCAACGGTGAGGTACGGGGCCGACGCGAGTGAGTACAAGGGGGCTGCAGAACTTGTTGTGGATTGTCGAGGGCTGGCAGGGCGAGACACGTTGTCCGAGCTGCGAGGGGTGAAAGGAGAGATGTTGCTAGTGAAATGTCCGGCAATACGACTCTCTCGTCCGATACGTCTGCTGCATCCTCGCATCCCTCTTTACATAGTTCCTCGTGGTGACGGGGTGTACATGATAGGAGCAACGATGATCGAAAGTGACGAGCAAAAACGGGTCAGTGCTCGCTCGCTCGTGGAGTTATTGCAGGGCGCATTCGCTCTGCATCCCACCTTTTCTGAAGCCGAGATTTTGGAACTTGGGACTGAAGTTCGCCCGGCATTCCGCGATAACTTGCCCAAGGTTTGTAGAAAAGGAAACACCATCTTTGTAAATGGGCTCTATCGGCATGGCTTTTTGTTGGCACCGGTGCTGGCACAGTGGGTTCGAAATTGGGTCTCGGGTGGCGAGCTACCACCGGGGCCGGACAACTGGGAGATAATGAATGAAGATTCAATGCAATGACATAGATGTACAAATCGTGGCCACCTGCCTTCACGGGGCATTGCAGGAATTGGGCTACGGTGGAGCTACTGTTGCTACAGCGCTCAATGGAGAGTTTGTACCCAAGAGCATGCGCGCAGAGGCTGAGGTTCGAGAAGGCGACAGAATTGACATACTTGCACCGATGCAGGGAGGATAGAGAATGAGTCTACAATTGTATGGGATAGAGCTTGAAAGCAGGCTTCTGCTGGGCACATCGCAATATCCATCCCCTGCGGTGCTACTGGATACTATTCGCGAATCTCGGACAGATGTTGTTACGGTCTCGCTTCGTCGCGAAAGTGGAACAAACCGCAACGGGCAGGCGTTTTGGTCGTTGCTGCGAGAAGCTAATGTCCGGGTGTTGCCGAATACGGCTGGCTGTTACTCGGTAAAGGAAGCGGTAACAACGGCTCACATGGCTCGCGAAATATTTGATACGCCGTGGATCAAGCTGGAGGTGATTGGAGAGAACGATACTCTCGGTCCGGACGTGATTGGGTTGGTAGAGGCGGCTCGGATTCTCAGCGAAGAGGGCTTTGAAGTTTTCCCCTATACAACAGACGACCTGGTTGTCGCAGCCAAATTGGTCGATGCGGGTTGCCGGGTTCTGATGCCACTGGCGTCGCCAATTGGGTCTGCGCAAGGTCTCAATAACCCCCGTGCTCTTGGAAGGATGCGTGGGCACTTCCCGGACATTCCTCTTATCATAGATGCGGGCATTGGCCTGCCTTCACAAGCAGCGGCGGCGATGGAGATGGGCTATGATGCGGTTCTGCTAAACACCGCTGTGGCAAAAGCGGGGAATCCCATCTCTATGGGGCGGGCCTTCGCACTTGCCATTGAGGCCGGACATCTTGCATACGAAGCACAGCCCTTACTGGCCCGAGATATGGCTAGTCCTTCGACACCGGTTCTGGGAAAGGCTTGGCTCGATTGAGTGAAAGTCTAGATGCATTCTACTTGATCGTAGGCGACGTGGACGAGTTAGCGGATTTGGTTCCACTGGGAGTTAAGCTCATCCAACTGCGAATCAAGAATAGAGATGAGCGCTACGTATATCGACAAATTGTATTGGCGAAGGAGATATGTGAGCAGTACGAATGCCAGTTGGTGGTAAATGACTACTGGCAGATGGCGATTGATACCAAATGTGACTTTGTTCATCTCGGACAAGAGGACTTGAATACAGCCGATGTCGAGGCGATTGCGAGAGCGGGAATCTCGCTCGGAATCAGCTCTCACGATGAATCGGAGCTTGCGGCTGCGCTCGCTGTGAAGCCGGCATACGTAGCTCTTGGGCCGGTATACAAGACTATTCTCAAAGAGATGCCTTGGGCGCCGCAGGGGCTAGAGCGTGTTGCCGAATGGAAAAGACGATTGGGCTCAACACCACTGGTAGGAATCGGCGGTATCTCTCTCCAGCGCGGGGCGGGAGTGTTGGCGGCTGGTGCGGACAGTGTTGCGGTAGTGACGGACGTAAGTCTACACGCTGATCCCCGAGAGAGAGTGAGAGCATGGCTGCGCGCAACCCGGTGATACTGACAATTGCCGGCTCGGACAGCAGCGGCGGAGCGGGAATTCAGCGAGATTGGCAAATGCTCTTCGGAGAGGCAAAAGTTCGCACGGCGATTACGGCGGTAAGCGCACAAAGCGACCGTCGGGTCATTGCGGTGCAATGCGTCTCGGCCGATCTTGTTGCCCAGCAAATCGTCACGGCCCTTGAAGATGGTGTGGATGCCGTGAAAATTGGTATGCTCGGACAGAAGAGTATTGTCGATGCTGTCGTGCGGACATTGGCGGATTCAAGAGCGATTCCCATCGTCGTAGATCCGGTTCTTGTATCGAGTAGCGGGACACGGTTATTGGATGAAGATGGTGTGAGAATTCTGGTTCGCGATTTGTGTCCACTGGCGTTCCTGGCCACTCCCAATATCCCCGAAGCTGCAGCGTTACTGGGGACGTCGATGGCCCGTTCCCCAGAGCAGCAAGTGACGCAAGCGAGGGAGCTTGAAATCTTGCTCGGATGCCCTGTATTGCTGAAAGGCGGGCACCTAGCTTCCACGACAGTCACCGACATGTTGTCAATGGATGGGATGAATTTTAGGTTTGAGCTTCCGCGAAAACCAGGGAATCGGCGTGGAACGGGCTGCGCGCTCTCCAGTAGAATCGCGTTGCGCTTGGCTCGGGGAAGCGATCTTGTGAAGGCTTGCGCATTGGCACAAAAGGATATCGAAGTCTTGTGGGATTGAGCTACCCAAGTTGGGAACAGTTCTCAACTTGGGTAGGGCGGATTTCGAGCCGGTGTTGGTAGACACTGTAGAGTAGATAGGGCATTCTTACTTTTCTCTCTCAATACACGGACAAACACCAACTATGATTTCAAAGTACTTTGTACTCGCTGTGATAGTCGCCGGTTGTGGCTCTACATCAAAGCCGACAGTAAGCAGCGCGCAACCGGGTGAAGCACCGACAATAACGAACCGCTGGAAGTTGTCTGATGAGCCCGCTCGGATGTACGTGGGGCAGTCTGATGTTTATTCCAATGTCCGAGCTGAGGTGGTTTCCGTGATCTCTACAGCGGACGTTCCGAAGCCTGAAGTAAGCATGAGTCGATGGAGCTTGGTCCGGCTCTCGGGAGTTGAACAAGAACTCAACAATACCGTGTTTCTAGTCCGGTGGGATGAATTCTACGCGGGCGTATCGTTAACAGCCAATATCCATGGTCAGCCACGAAGTCTTCTCTTTCGCGGCAAGAAGTGGACGGAGTGGCATCACAGACCATCTACCGCCATTGACTGGGACAAGGGTTGGGCAATGAGCCCAGTGAAAGGTGAAGAGCCGGACGCAGAAGAACTGCTTCGAAGTTATCAAGCGCAAGTGCGCTCTGGTGCGATGGAGGCATTGGCCCCTGTAGAGCGAAAGAATCGGGAAAAGGCCCAAGATCTGAAATTGGAGTCTATGCGGGCTAAGTTACTAGACTCGTGCGGGGTGGGCAATCTTTTGGTCGACTGGGAAAGTGTGGACGGTCAGATATTCGAAGATATCTCAGTTTCGAATTTGTGTAGTCACGAGCTTAGTAGTCTTGGTGATTTCTGTAAGAGATACCCCAATGTCGTGAGCAAGTTGCAAGATATCCGAGATATATCTTGCGACTTCGAATCCTATGACAGTAGTAGTCCTCCTGCTCCCTTGAGCATCCGAGGGAATGAGATTGTTGTACATATAAATCGGGGCCGTAAGGACACATACGAGAAGTCGATAGCGATTTTCCGAAAGGCTTGGGGCGAAAAATATCAGGTGCTGAGTGCCAAAGGGAAACAGCTTATCCTTCACTACGGAGATGATAGGGGAGTTGAAGTCTACTCAAGGGGGCATGACAATCTGTACTTTCTGGTGGGAAGTAGCTCTTTGGGAGGAGGGATAGTCAGTCTGGCCCAGGGGATCAAGACTGCGGTACTAACCTTGCACAATTCTGAGTGGCGTCTTAGTTGTGGGCAAGAAGAACTACCTCTGAAACGAATGATCGGTCCGGCTCGCGACACAGTTTTAGCGGCTGCCAAATACGAGAAGGAGCTCAAGTGGAAGCGCGAACCCTACTTTCTCGCAAGGGATACTCGGGGCACGTATTACTATGTAGACAGGGTTAGACGAGAGTTTGGAGGGCGCCACTATCGAGTCTTCGTCGGACGGCGTGGCGCACTGAAGCTAACCAAGCTCACAGGTCTTGTTGAGGATTCAGAAGGTACTGTTTTTGCCACGGACAAAGGAGAGTTGAGGTTGGTAGTGAACACGAACTCGAATTCCAAGCCACTGTGGATTAGCAATAAGAAGCAAAACGAGCTGACTGCTGTAGAGCTTTATAAAAACGCGAAGTTGATTTACGATGAATTGGGAGTATATTTTGGAGAGGACCTCGGACATGTCTGTGACCAGTAACATGATTGCAAAACCAGCGATTGCGATCGCTCTATTTCTTTGTGCTTGCGGTCAGCCGGCTGCGGTCGCAACACCTGAGGCTATTCAAAGCGACGTTGCCGCGCCAGCAGGGAAATGGAAGTTGTCCGGCGAACCTGCCCTTCGTTTTGATGGCGAATCTATAGCGAATCGCGATGTTCGAATTGAAATTTCGCCTGTTGTTTCCACGGTGGACAAGAAGGGGGAAACACCTAAACTCTGGGGGCTCGTCCGGGCGATTGGTGTCGATGATGAATATGAGGATGTTGTGTTTCTGGCTGAGTGGCGTCCGTTCAATGAGGGCTTCGCTTACATGGCCCACATACATGGTCAGCCCAAAGCGTTGTTGTATCATCCTGAAAGAAGGGTCGAAACCTGGAAGGTGTCGCGAAGGATGGGACACACCGTAAAACTAATACCTGGCCTTGCTGAGTCTGTGAACCAGGCCGAGATGCTGAGACTCTACAATCAGCAGGTAGACTCGGGATTTATGGAGAAGCTAGCACCCACGAGTCGCCAGGGATGGCAGGAAGCACAGGACGAGCTACTTGAAAGTGGAATAGGAAAGGACTTGCTTCAGGCCTGTGAGCTGGAAGGAGTGTCGATAGATTGGAACTCTATTGATGATGGTTGGATGGAAAACAATTCGGCCTCTGGACTGTGTGCGGACAAAATAGAGTCATTGGAATTGTTCTGTCGAAAGTATCCGAATGTGAAGAAGAGGCTTCGTACTGTTAAGAGCATCAAGTGCGACTTTGGTAAGTATTCTGGTGGTGCGAGGGTGGTTGTTTCTGATTCTCGTGATGAGATATTGTATTATGTTTATGCTCCGATTTCACAGGAATTCAAAGAGATGCTACGGCACTTGCGGAATGCATTTGGGGAGTCGCAACAGGTCCTGAAGATGAAGGGTGGAGAGATCATCGTCCTACAGCATAGCGATAGCGGTGTGCGGGCTTTTGCGGGAAAGGACAGTCAGTACTATCCGATTAGCGGAATGGAGACTCAGGTTTTGTCGAATTCGGTTGTCTCTATTCGCGTCGAGGATGGACTGAAGCGAACGGTAGTTGTCGAAAATAAAAAAGGGTATAACTTTAGCTGGAAACTCCATTGCGGTTTTGAGGAATCGCCCCTTGAGAGGATAGTAGGTCCAGAGCGCGATCGAATTTTGAAGAACGCTACCTTTGAGAAGGAGTCGAAGTGGAAACGCGAACCCTACATTCTCGCTCGGGATACCCTTGGCATCTACTACTATGTCGATCGCTATAGGCGGGAATATGGCGGACGCCACTACCGAGTGTTTGTGGGCCGGCGTGGTACGCTCAAGCTTTCCAAGCTCAAAGGAGTCGTCGAGGATTCCGAAGGCACGGTGTTTTCCACGACTAAAGGTGATTTGAGACTTGTTGTAAATCCCCAAACCTCAGCGATATGGATTCGTGGCAAGAAGCGAACCGAGCTTACCTTTGTTGATCCCGCTAGAAACATGATTCTAATTTACGACGAGCTGGGTGTCTACTTTGGGGAAGAACTCGGACACATTTGCGCGCTCTAGGCTGTGCGCTATTTCCGTGGGCGCGGCAAACCAAAACGACCGATCCACTTGCTAAGAGTTCTTCTTGATACTTGTAGTTGTTTGGCAGCTCTTGTTTGATTGCCGCCACACTGTTCTAGAGCGAGAATAATTTGCTCCTTCCTCATGCCTGGGGCGCGCATACCGGGTTTGGCAGCCTTGATAACTATAGGCAGAACCACTTCGGCAACGGCAAGGGTGGTACGCATCTTGGTTGCCGGGAAATGTTCCAGTCTCAAAGCAGAACCTTCGGCCAAGAGCGCCGCAAGCTCGATACTGTTTTGTAGCTCTCGGATATTCCCTGGCCATGAGTACGAGCTGAGCAACTGTTCCACATCGCCGGGAATTGCTATATTGGCGCTTCCAGTGATTCTAAGAAAATGTCTGGACAGTGAAAGCAGGTCGTCATTCCGTTGTCGCAAAGGAGGAATGTCGAGGGATACTCCGCATAGACGATAGTACAAGTCGGTGCGAAACAGAGCGCTTTGGACCGAATCCTCAATTGGTCGGCGGACAGTGGAGATGATCCGGGGAAGCCTGGGAGCACTATTGAGAAAGGTCATGAGCTGCTCTTGCAGGTCGGGCGTGAGGCAGTCAATGTTTCGCAAGAGGATGGTGCTGCCTGCGCCCTGTTCCAAGATCCCGCTTTTCTTGTCCCACAGGCGTCGCTGGAGCGTCTCTGAACATGGTTGCGCGCAATCAATTTCGCTGAAATTTTGAGCTTGCTGGGAGTGCTCGTGAATGAAGCGAGCCAGGCTCGTCTTGCCTGTGCCTTCTTCACCGACAATCACTATGTTTATACTGGCGTTGGCAATCTTCTCGGCCAGAGCGTAGAGATTGTGCATGATGGGGCTAGCCAACTCTACGTGATCACTTGTCCGAGTAGAGGCAAAGAGGTTCTCCCGTATCCCTGAGATTAATTCGGAGGCTACTAAACCGTCACGCCCGTGGACCTTGACGACGATCGTAGGAGTACATCCGGTGTCATGACAGATTTGTTGGAGTTGTTCTTCAATCTCTCTAGGTGAGCGACTCATCACCAATACCTCAGCCCTTCCACCCACGAATTCGGTCACGACATCTTCGTCGTCCAGAATGTTTGCTAGTTGTAGTTAAAGAGACGCGCAGGCGCCTAGAGGAATGCCACTGATTGCGACTAGCGAGAGGCTGCTGCGATCCTGATTCGCTCTTGCGCATGCGTTGCTAACTCGGTTTTCAAATTCACCAGTCGGACAGAAAAGGCATGTACGGGCGGGGCTGTCGACATACTGTAAGATGATCTGAACAGTGCCAACCTCGATGAGATCGTAGCGATGCAGCCGAGTATGGGTATTCTTGCGAAGTGTGCTTCCCTGAACTTTGGTCCCGTTGGCGCTACCCAGATCTTCTATGGTGACAATACTGGCGTTGCTAGTTCGAACGATCGCATGATGCCTTGAAACAGAGTTGTCGTTCAATACGATGTCAACGTCCGAGCCTCTGCCAATCTTGACCTCTCCAGTTGCGGGCAAGACATAGCGTTGGTGATGAGCTTGATCGATCACCATGAGACATGCGGTTGAGCAAGGCTGATTCAGGAGCCGGATGGTAGTGCTTTGTGAACTCAGAGCGCCTCAGTTTACCTCAGCGCGTCTCGCAAATGAACGTTGATTCGCCAAAGTACGAGTTCTGGAGAAAGATTGTGACTTGATGGGAGATTGCCCTTGGCAGGTTCTTGCAATCAGTGCGTGCACAGCGGCATGATTAGGAGAAGTTCTTGGTCGATATGCCTACCTCATCTGGTCTTTCACAACTACCCACAGGTGGTCTGGTGGGAAACTACCGCATCCTTAACGTATGTGGCAGTGGGAAACTCTCAGAGGTCTACTGCGCGCAGAATCTCCAAGTGGGGCGCAAGGTGGCGCTCAGGCTGATGCACAATGTAGTGGCCCCGAAGTCGGAACAGGAGGAGGAGTTTCTCGCCTTCGGAAAGAAGCTGGTTTCACTGAATCCAGAGGAGGTCGCCCGTTGTCAGGCCTTTGGTATTCTTGGAGACGGACGCCCTTATCTCGTGTACGAGTGGTTGGACGGCGAACTGGCAGAAGCGGACACCAATATTGAAGTTGTAGAGTCTGTCTCGATGGCTCTCGGTGAGAGTTCTTCTGGGCTGGTTCCTTCGGACAGCTCGATTGACAATCGCGGGAAGAAAAAGCTGGTTGGTTTCGACTGGATCGAAGGGGGGGCGAGACCAAGCCTGGGTGACGAGAGTCGGCTTGTAAATCTCAATAACATTCTCGGGAGTGAGAACGCGGAGAGTGGATATCAAGAGATAGCGAGCCAATTGCAGGAAGAGTTCTCGTCGGACAAGATAGCCCCTGGGCTTCAGGTGGGAGCCTTGATTGATGACTCGTACCGAATACTCTCAATACTGGGCCAAGGTGGAATGGGCTGCGTGTATGAGGCGGAGCACACTCGGTTGCCGCAGCGAGTTGCAATCAAGGTTGTCAGTGGGAGTTATACCGAGGACTCACTCCTTCGATTCCGGCGAGAAGCGGAGATATCCTCAAGCCTCGGACATCCCAATATTGTAAAGGTGTATGACTTCAATACTCTTCCCGAGGGAACTCCCTACATGGTGATGGAGTATCTGGAAGGTGAGGAGCTGAGCGAAGCGATATCGAAGGGACCTTTCTCTCTGGAACGCAGCGTGCGAATTGTTCGCGGAATCGGATCTGCACTTTCTGCGGTGCATGATATCGGTGTCGTGCATCGAGATCTGAAACCACAAAACGTGTTTCTTCGCAAACTCAAGGCTGGAAGTTCGGCGGGGGAGCACGCCATGGTACTCGATTTTGGCGTCTCCAAACGTATCGATGCTGAGCAGTCTCTAACCGTGGCAAACGCCGTGGTTGGCACGCCACGATACATGTCGCCAGAGCAGGCCAAAGGTGAGAACGAGGCTGTGTCCGCTTTGTCCGACCAATTCGCCTTGGGAGTATTGGCCTACGAGATGTTAGCAGGTCGCGCCGCATTCACCCGTGGTGATATCTCGGAGGTGATCTATCGAGTGTGCCATGTCGATCCTCCTAAGCTGGCATCCCTGGGCTTATCGTTGCCGAATTACGTCTCTGTCGCTGTGGAACGGGCGATGTCCAAAGCGTCGATGGATAGATATCCCACCGTTGCCGCGTTTGTATCTGCGTTTTGTGGCGAAGAAACCGGGGAATCCAGCGATGCAGAGAGCATCCCGGATGTACCCAAATCGGTAGATTCGTACGAAATCGAAACAGTGGCGACTGTCATTAACCAAGGGACAGCCAAAATTCGAACTGCCAATAGTCCCCCTGGGCCTACTAACCTCGTAGACGAACAGCCAAGCACCCAATCTCGGGCACCGGTGCTCGTATGGGGCATCTTGTTGGCCGGACTTGGACTACTCGCGCTAGGCGCTGTGAAATATTGGGGAGGCGACGAGAGTTCGGGCTCTGCTCGGCCAGTGGTAGTGACCATTGGTGATGCCAGTGTAGATGACGCAGTCGTTCCGGTTGGGGCTGAGGCTGTGGCAGCCCCGCAGGTGGCGGCGGACGCACAACTGGCTGATGCTCATGTCGCTGTTGATGCAGCTAGAATACGACGACCGGACAGAAGCCCTGCACCCGCGCAAGGATTGTCCCAGGCCGCCCAATCAAGCTACTTGGAAGCCAAGAAGTTATTGCAAGCGGGGCGCTATCAGCAGGCCCGGCGCGTGGTGGGCAGGACACCAGCCTTGGCCAAAAGTTCTCAAGGTAGGGCGCTGACTGTGATGAGCTACTGCGGTGAAGGCAATTTTGGAGCGGCAAAGGATTGGATCGCTCGAGTGAATCGTTCCAGTCGACGAGCAGTTCGAAAGTATTGCTCGTCCAAGCACGGAATCGACTTGTAGCGAGCTACAGCAAAATCGAATCAAGCCGAATCTAGGACTCTGGAGTCATCACCACACGGTTTCGGCCCAAGCGCTTGGCCTCGTAGAGCATTTTGTCTGCCGCTTTGAGGAAGTCTTCAGGTGTTTCCGCGCCGTCTTCTGGAATTGTAGAAATCCCGATACTGACAGTAATAGGGATGTACACACCATCAGACTCGATGATTAAATTGGCGGTATCTTCGCGAATCCTATCAGCAAATTGGAAGACATCTGCCCGTGAGATTGCTCGGGTTAAGATCGCAAATTCTTCGCCGCCATATCTCGCAAACACATCTTCGTTGCGGATACTCTTTTGTACGGATTCAGCGAAAACGGCCAGCACTTTGTCCCCCGCCATGTGTCCGTAGATATCGTTTACCGATTTGAACTTGTCCAGATCGAAAAACATCAGCGCCAGATTTACTTTGTGGCGCAGTGAGAATTTAATCTCACTATCGAGGCGATCCATGAAGTATCGTTTATTGTAGGCTCCTGTCAGTCCGTCACGAAGTGCCGATTCCAGCATCTGCCGCTGGAAGCTCTCCTCTAAGTGATCTTGGTAGGTAAACTTTAGGATCGTAGTTTTACCTAGTTGAAGTTTGTCGCCGTCTTTTAACTCTCGCCGGCTGAGCCGTTGTCCGTTGCAGAAGGTTCCGTTTCTGCTCGACATATCTTCGACGGTGAGTACTCCATCATTAAACTGAATCTTGCAGTGTTCGCGCGAAATTCCGTCATCAATCAAGCGAATGTTCGAATCGACGCTGCGGCCCAAGACTGTGACCTTGTCTTCGATCTTGTGCATTTCACCGACATTGGTTCCGGCGATTACAATCAAATACGCGAGATTGCGAGCCGGTGCTTTGGCCTCCAGTGTTGCCAAGTCCACCGCGACATTGGTTGTGTCATCCCAGTCATTCATACTCTGAGTTCCTCGCTCTATCCTCTCCAGCCAATACCCACTCTTGCGAACTGAGCATGTTGAGTATTTTACGTAGGCATTGGGGTATTCGTCAAACTCATAGAAGACCCTAAGCAATTAGTGAAAATAAAGCAGGGTTCCACTGATGATCGCGGGATCTTTAGGCTCCGTCGCCCAAGCTGCAGCACAAAACGTACCAGATGTATTCGCAACCGCGACATCTCGGACGATGTGTGCAAATGAGTTGAGAGTCAAAACACGGCCGGGATTTGTCGTATCCCAGATCTTGAGACTGCGATCCCAGGAGGCCGATTCAAGTCGCGCCCCAGCCAAGCAATACTACTAACCACTGAACGGTGCCCTTGGAGAACGAGCTTGGGACTCTCTGAGAATTTTCCGGAGCGAATACCCCATATCTC
>JAESTW010000263.1 GCA_016763395.1 Kofleriaceae bacterium | reverse complement strand
TATCGTGGCAATCACGGCAGCATCATGGTCGCCGGTTGCAGCGTAGCCAGCAACTTCGAGCAGTGGAGAAGGTAGCAATCCTCCTGGGCCATTGTCCGGTAGTGCGATGCCGACGGCGCCGCCCACTCGGGCTTCTCGCTCGGAGGTCTTGCCGAGTAGATCGGTCACAAGTACCGATGTGCGCATGGTCGTGACAAGGCGGGACGCGGAAAATCGAGCCTGGGGTCGGTCGGTTTCGATGTAGACGCTGAGGTTCGCGTATTTAACTACAGGTTCAGTCACAGCCACAGCGGCCCTGGATAGATCACCAAGCTCAGCAGCGAGGGCGACTCGCTCTTGCTCCAGAACTACCCGTTCTTCTGGCAAAGTCGCAGCCAAGAGCGCGCCCATAATCTCTTTCAGTCGTGCCTCAAGTTCAGCACGCTGGAGCCCCTGTTGCTCCAGTGCAACCCTCGCTGGCGTTGGCAAGGCCGAGTCCCGGACAGCTGTCACATACTGTTCAACAATTCTCGAGTTGCCGCGCACCCAATCGAGAATCCGGGGCAACTCTTCTATAGGGAGCGAGATTGTAAAGACCGCCTTGTTTCGCTCTCCCCGGCTAGCGCGAGTTGGAAGCTGGGCTGTCCGAGCTCGCAGAGTGTCGCCATAGTCGAGACGCTCGTTCACAACGTAGCCGCCGAGACGGTACACTTCGGAGCGAAAATCAGCTGAGGTTCCAAGGAGATCTGCGCTCCAAGTACGCACATACCCGGCAGTATTTAGAGCCTTGTCCGTGTTCACAACCGAGAAACCCGCGCTCGCAACAGACTCGCCTGCCATCGCGGGAGCATTCGCATCCGCAGGAGCAAGAGCCCTAGAAGGTGCAGTAGCTGCCATTTTCGACTGGCCGGCGCAACCAGCAAAGGCACCAGCACTGACAATGGTGAGGGCGCTGAGAAAGCGGAGGGTAGATCTAGGGATATCGTTGGCAATCATGCGGAGGAAACGCATGTCACCAGCTCAGCTTACAGTTCTTGTGCAAGAAAAGTTATCGACTAGCGGATAGATCCCAAAACCGGTGTTCATTGCCCCCTTGCGCCCTTTAATTAGTTCTTAATAGCGCGCCGAATCGCATCCATCATATGCGGCGGCGCAGGAGCTAGCTGCAACTCCATGGCGAGGGTCTCTTGGCTCAGCTGCGCTACTGGCGCTGCCGAGGAGGGCAATATGTATTCGGTGGTTAGCGTCTCGGCGCAGCTCACGTCCATCTCGGTGTCCGGATTTGCCAAAAATGCTAGAAAGGTTTGCCGACCGCACTCGGTTTGCAAGGTCGATCCGTGTCCGGAATTCGCGTAGATCACAACGAGTGAATCACTAAGAGTGTCTCCCGCGATTTGTCCGTAGTATGGCGGTGTGACGGGATCCATTTCACCGGATGCAACAAAGGTTGGAACGGCGGAAATCACGGGGGCAGCGAGTGATGCTTGCAATGGTCCATTTGGCCATGTCCGGCAAATCTCACGAGAGTAGTAATACCCTCCTCCAAAGATATCTTGCATGTCTTGAGGCACACCGACGTTGAGAGCTTCGAATGCATTTGGGTCTGGTGGGCTAAACATCTCACCACACACAACGGAGTAATACATACCGCGAGCCACGCTGCTGTTTCCAATGGCGTTAATGGCATTGACCAAGAAGCTGTCGATACGTCCGGTTTGCCGTGCTGCCAAGTCACTTATCACCATCGGCAACCAAGGATAGCTTGAGCGCGAGTACATCAAACGAAACAAGAGCGAGGCGTAGGTTGAGCCATCTAGATCGATGGCGCCGTTGTCCAGCGAGATTGGATTCTCTTGCAAGTCGTACACACCCGCTATGAACTCGGCGTAAAGATCTCCGTAGGCGACCCCACAAGCGCCAGCTGCGACACAGGATTGGTTGAGATTTGTGAGTGCGCCATCAATGCCCGCGGGAATGCCTGCTGTCCAAACGATCTGGGAGGGCACAAGTCCTCCAACGACTGCTGAACGAATATGCTCGCCATGTCTGCGCAAAACTTCTAGGGCTAAGCGCGAGCCATAGGAAATCCCGTAGATGTTTAGCTTTTCGTAACCAAGAGTGCTGCGCAAATCGTCAACGTCATCGGCATTGTAGGCGGTGTTGTACGAGCTCAAGTCATCGCTAATCTGCAAACAGTCATCGGCGTTGTCGCAGTCGAGGAGAGGCTCGTTCCCCGTTGCGCTATCACGAGAAAATCGCCATCGACCATCAGTCCATTGAGATAGTCGACACCGAGAGTGCCAAGACGCGCCACCATGCCGCTACCACTTCCGCCTGGCCCGCCTTCAAAGTAAATGGTCGCGTTCTCGGACGCCGCTTGACTGAAAAACCGGACAAAGTGCACTCGAATCGTTCTGCTCGGGTTGGCGCGATTCTCTGGGACGATGAGGTCGCCGCACTCGTAGCCTGCCCCTTCTGAGAGCCCCAGAGCTCCGGGGACCGAATAGCGACAAGACACTGCTTCAATCACCGGTTCCGCCGGGATTCCTGCATCGGGCGCGTTGGCTGCGTCGGCAGCAGCAACAGCATCGCCAGTGGGAGCTGCATCGGGCGCGTCACTACCACCGCCGCCACCGCATGCGGTGAGCAGGGCGAAAGTGGTTAACAAGAACTTCGAGTTGGACGGGGCGAGAGACATTAGATACTGCTTTCGTTGGGCCAGTGAGGTCGGCAGCCGGTAGCATCTCACGAAAAGAAGAACTGTACTTTGTAAACCTGAGCGTCTCCCATGGCAGGCACTTACAATTGCAGCACTGAGGCTATACGAAAGTGCGCTGGGACACAGAATGGCCGCAGAGCGACTCCCTTCCCGCTTTCATCTGTTACCAGGCCTGAGATGCTACCTCCGGGCACCAAAGTCACGATCCAGGGCGTATTGCCGTCTAGGTAATGTTCTGTGGCATAGCCAAGCGCCGAAGCTGACAAATGTGTTCCGTTGTGTGAGTCACAATAAGAAAACCTACCATCTGCACCAACCTCATACTCCTAAGTATCGGGGCTTTCGGCAACGTCATTGCCTGCGAAGGCGCTCGAGTTCGGCCTCGTCTTCATGATCCAGGTTCTTCTGCGTGTCGATTCGCACAACCCGGCTTTCCGGATCATATCGATACCAAAGCCCCTTCGAGGTCAACACCGCTTCAAGCGCATACCTCCACGGCGCCTCTTTGAAACGCACCGTCACGGTGGCCTCTATGTGATCGGGAACGACAATGTTGACCTTACCCATTTGAGCTAGGAGCTCCATGAGAGAGTGGATGTCGATGCCCGTAAAGTCAGTGGATAAAGTGCCTCCAACCTCTGGAGTATGAAGGGTTCGTCCGAGGGCCTGATGAAGCTTATACCGCTCAATCGACGCCTCGTACTCCCGATCTAGGTCCTTGCGTGTCGCGATGCGGATTATGTTGGCCTCTGGAAGATACTCGTACCAAAGTCCCTTGGTTTCCAGAATTGTCGTGAGCACTTGCGACCAAGACATGTCCTTGAGTGTCGCGCTGACTGTCGCTTCGATGTGATCGGGAACGACAATATTGACCCCGCCCTCAGTGGCGATGCTCCTGGCGATTTCGTGCAAATCGCTCTTTTCAAAATTCCAGTCGCGCAGTTCGCCCACGGGCAACAACACCTTGTCCGGTCGCGCGAGAGTAGGGGGCTCGATGGCTTGTTCTAGGAGTTCTTCCATAGTCTCTTCTGCGGGTATTGTGTCCGGGGCCGAATTAAGATTGCCTGCCTCAGGGCCTGTGACAATATAGGTTGGTGCCTTCTGCATGGTGAGGGTGGCTATGATGCCGGTTCCCGCTCCAACAGTGAGCAGCGCTGCAGCTGCCGCGATCCAACTCCACCGTGTTTTTTGGGGTGTGACCTTGGCCCCCGCCCGCTTGGGCAAGTTTCTCTTGAGCGCGAGGTCGTCGCCGATGGTTGCGAGGGCCTTCTTTGCAGCACTGGCATTCTCAAAGCGATCGCCTGGTTCGCTAGCGAGCAAAGTAGTCAGGAATTCGCGGGCTCCCCACGAAATATTGACCGGTTCCCAATCGGACGTCACTTTGAAATTCCAGGGCTCGCGACGTGTTAGCAGATGCAGGAGCGAAGCGCCGAGAGAGTACGGGTCTGAGGTCTCATCGACGATGCCGGCCATCTGTTCCGTGGGCATATAACCAAAGGTTCCTACCGTCGTCGACGCCATCGTTTGCCCCTGATCGTAGGCCGCGCCAAAATCGACCAGAGCGAGCGAAGCGTCGTCACGCCGAATCAGATTTGCTGGCTTGATATCGCGATGCACCACCATCGGTGACAGCGACTGCAGGTAGACCAGTACGTCCAGGACCTGATCGGCAATATCCAGAATCTCCTCCTCGGTGAACCAGTGTTCGCAGAGGGCGCTGTCCAGAGGCTTGCCCTCGATAAACTCCTGCGCGAGATAGAAGCGCGTGTGCACGCCTTCTCCCTCGCGAAAGCTTGCGACAAAACGCGGAATGGCCGGATGGGAGAGGGCACGCAAGAACTCCGACTCGCGCTCAAACGATGCCAACGCATTGGCGTCCGGACACTGAACAAATGCTAGCTCCTTGAGGGCCACCTTGCGCCCGTCTTCGTCATGGGCCACGTACATGCGACCGCTCGCGCTCTGCACCAATACTCGCTCGACGACGAATCCTCCCGCGCTGGCCACCGCGCCGCAAGAGTCGCAACGCTCGCTGCGCATAACGTCGTCGCAACCCGGACAAAAAGAAACCTGGCTGGCAAACTCGCGCAAGTCGATTTCCAGTTGGGCTTGTTCGGCGATGTAGGCCGTAGCCTGTGGATCGCTGGCAATGTAGCGCTCGAGTTGTTCAGTGTTTCCCTCGTAGCCACCAGTAATGTAGCGCTCGAGTTCTGCGTTGGTTGGTTGTGTCATTAGAGGTCTCCTTGCATGACCGAACGAATCTGATTTCTGGTTTCGCAGAGTGTCTGCCGAACTCGCTGCACCGAGAGCCCCACGTGTTGGGCAACTTCGGCGTGGGAATGTGGCGGCTCTTCGTAGACCATGCGAAACACGGTTCTGGCTGTCGGGGAACAGGTTGCAAGTGCCTCGAGCATGCGCTCGAATCGCTGCCGACTCTCCACGATGTTTTGAACGTCACTCTCAGGCGTTCGATCGGGAACTGCTGCCAACGCCCTTTGCTGGGTCTGGGTTT
>JAESTW010000262.1 GCA_016763395.1 Kofleriaceae bacterium | reverse complement strand
TCTGGGTGGATTACGCTTGTCGCGACGACTATGGGAGTACCCCGGCGGACACCAGTGCTTGGTCGGCGCTATTTTACTATGCATCTCGCAAGTCCGGTGTCACTGGCGCAGGCGACTCGGACGATGATGGCGGCTACAAAGCGGTTGTCACTTGGCCAGAGGGAAATGCCCACCTAATAGAGCATTTGCAGAAGGGACGTGGCGACCGAATTCGGTCCGGACACGCTGTAACCTCGGTTGAAACCAAGGGTGGTACCGTACTGGTGGCTGCACTTCGCGATGGCACCGGCGGCAGCACAGAAGTCGTCGGCTATAGGGCCAAGTACGTGGTGATGGCGACCCCGCAATTTATCAATACACGCATCGTTAAAGGTTTGGATGATACGCGACTTAAAGCTCATCAGAGTTTTGAGCAAAGTCCGTGGATGGTGGCCAATCTGCACCTTAAGGCGCGTCCATCCGGGCCGGGCTTTCCCCTCTGTTGGGACAACGTATTGCACCAGTCGCCATCGCTAGGCTATGTGGTCGCAACCCACCAAACTGGGCCCGAACGCGGACCTACGATAATTACCTACTACTATCCTCTGACCGACTCTGATCCGAAAATCGGACGTCGTCGCTTGCTGGACCTGAGCTTTGAAGAGTGGGCCGAAGTCGTACTCTCCGATCTCGAAAGGGCGCATCCAGAGTTGCGGAATTTTGTAGAGCAAATCGACATTGCGCGCTGGGGGCATGCCATGGTGCGGAGCTCCGCTGGGCGGATTTGGAGTGGTGAGCGAGAACTCGCAGCCACGCCTCACGGCCGTATACACTTTGCTCACAGCGATCTCAGTGGCGTCGCACTTTTTGAAGAAGCCTTTGATCGAGGGAACATTGCAGCACAAGAAATTGCGGTGCGCATGCAAGAGAAACCATCCCCGGCGATTTTATCCACACCAGAGCCATGAAAAAAGAGAGCTCGTACCCTTGGCTCTTCAGTGCAAACGTCGATCTAGGTGTTTTTCTCGGTAGTGCGCTACTCAGCGTACTGTTATTGGCGGTTGGGGCGTCTCTCGGTGTGTTGCAGTCAGACAGCCCTGAGTGGATTTGGGTTCCCGCAGTATTGCTCATTGACGTTGCCCATGTTTGGTCCACGGTCTTCCGCGTCTACTTCGATAGAGAAGAACGCAGGCGCCGGCCGTGGGTGTATTGGGGCGCGCCGGCCGTAGGCTACGCCGCGGGAGTTTGTATCTACAGTTTCGGCGCGATGTGGTTTTGGACGGTAGCCGCCTATTTGGCTGTCTATCACTTTGTCCGGCAACAGTATGGCTGGGTCGTGCTCTACCGCCGACGTGGTGAAGAAAGCGGACAGCTCGATCGCTGGGTCGATACGGCGACCATCTATGCCGCGACTGTCTACCCACTTATTTACTGGCACGCTCACTTGCCCAGGCGCTATTGGTGGTTTGTACCCAAGGACTTTATTGTCCACTTTCCACTTTGGGTCGATACGATATTGGCGCCAATGTACTGGGCAATTTTGGCGGCCTACACCTGCCGTGCATTGTACCGTTGGTTTGTCTTGCATGTCCGAAACCCCGGCAAAGACGTCGTGGTCGTGACCACCGCGCTTTGCTGGTATCTGGGAATTGTCTACTTCAATTCAGACTACGCATTTACAGTGACCAATGTTGTCATACACGGCATTCCCTACTTTGCGCTGATCTATTTCTACGGGCGCAGAAGAGCCTTGTCCGGTAAGCCTGGAGCAATTCGACTTTTGCTGGGAGGACCATTGGTGTTTATCGCAGTGCTAGTGTGCTTCGCATACGGCGAAGAGCTATTGTGGGACCAGTTAATTTGGCACGAGAGATCATGGCTCTTTGGCGGAGCCTCGGACCTTGCTTTAGGGCTCGAAACACTACTTGTCCCGCTCCTTGCCTTACCGCAAATTACTCACTATTTGCTCGATGGATTCATCTGGCGCGGCGACAAAAACCGGCCCTATATGAGTGGCTAAGAGAGAGTGTTGGGACATCTTGCCCAAAAGCTGTGGCTCGACGCTCCTCAGCACTGGACATCTCGTCGAAGCTGAGCTACAGACTCGGCTCCGCCGCATTCTGCGGAGCTATCTATCTACCTGAAGGGTATATGTTATGACCTATATCGTTGCCGATCCTTGCGTAAAGTGTAAGTACACAGACTGCGTTGCAGTGTGTCCAGTCGAGTGTTTCTTTGAAGGCAAGAACACTTTAGTTATTCAGCCTGATGAGTGCATCGATTGCGGTGCGTGTGAGCCAGAGTGCCCATCAGAAGCAATTTTTGAAGAGTCTGCTCTTCCCGAAAAATGGGCGATTTACCAAGAGATAAACTCGGTCTTCTCTGGGGGAATGGAAGCTGGTGACGCGGATACTTCGGCGTGGCCGGAGCACCTAAAAGAGGCCGTCAGTGGTGAAATGGCCGTTTGGCCACTTATTACTGAGCAGAAGGATCCACTACCAGATGCGGACAGTTTCCAAGATACCGAAGACAAGCTCGCTGACTTCAGCCCAGCTCCATTTGAGGAGTAGTTTTTACTACTAGAGCTCGGTTTCGGACAAGTTCTTGAATCCGGCACTCAAATCTGACACTGAATGAAAATAGGCGACGCCATCAGGCGCCGCCTTTTTCTATTTGCGGACTATGTCTGCTAGACAGCGTGCTCAGCAATCAGATGTTCGCGTAGTTTGAGAAGCGCTTTTTCCTGAATTTGCCGAATTCGCTCTCTCGATTTACCCACCGTATTTGCGATTTCTTGGAGGGTGGTTGCGGTTTTCCCTGCCAAGCCAAAACGGCGGTTGAGTATTTCTATCTCGAGTGGAGCCAAGGTGTTGAGGGCGAGGGCAGCCCGATTGTTAAGAGCTACAGCGGACAACTTGTCAAATGCGGAGCTGGCGTTGGGTTGACTAAATACCTCCATGCGTGCCCGGTCTCCGTCCGTACCAATTGGAGAGTCAAGAGACAGAGAATGTCCTTGTGAGGTACGAATCGTACGGTCCAGCTTTGAGACACTCATATCCATGGTTTTCGCAATTTCAGGCCGAGTGGGTTGCCGTCCCAACTTTGCGGAGAGTTCCGAGGTGACTCGCTTTACTTTCTGATGTGTTTCAGTGACATGTACGGGAATACGAACCGTTCGACTTTTGTCAGATACTGACCGTCCGACCGCATGGCGAATCCACCAAGTAGCGTAGGTCGAAAAGCGAAACCCACGTCGTTCATCAAATCGTGAAACGGCTTTGAGCAATCCGAAGTTACCTTCTGCGATTAGGTCTGACAGGGGCATGTTGCTGAATTGATATCGCTGGGCTACGCTGACAACGAGCCCAAGATTGCTCGATACGAAGCGATTTCGGATAGCCAGGGCGACTGCGCGCAGTTTTAGAAGTTCCCCGTAGTGGGCGGCTAGCTCCTTTGAATCTCCTTGGTGGTGGACGGCAGTGCTGTCCTTGTCCGGAGAGTTTACTAGGTTGCCCAAGTGCGTTAAATACAGAGAAAGGACTTCTTGGTCGGGATCGTTTTCTCGAAGCTTGATGGCTGCTTTCTTCGCAGC
Organism: Kofleriaceae bacterium; assembly: GCA_016763395.1. Lineage (GTDB taxonomy): Bacteria > Myxococcota_A > Polyangia > Haliangiales > Haliangiaceae > NORP324. The sequence continues at coordinate 1,188 of JAESTW010000262.1, read as the reverse complement.
TCGCTTGAGAGAGCTTTGGTTCTTCGGACAAGGCTTATTTCGTTGGCGCGTTGCGACGGAACGAAGAGACTTGAAAGGGACTTTCTTCTTTTCATCGAGATGACTGTCAATGAACTCAGAAGCGGCACTAACTAGCGGTAAGTGGCTTAAACACTCTTGCCAAAGTTGTTCCTCAGACTCGCGCAGAGACTTGGTAATTGCTATCTCACCTTTAGCATCTAGCAGTGCGTTTCCGCCTGCGGACATTTCTGAGAAGAAGGTCGAAAGAGTGCTTCGGCGATCACTTGATGTAGTCTTCTTATTCATTAAAGAGACACTACTTTCGAGGTTGTTGAGTGTACTGATCCCATAGATATTTAGCTTTCCGTCTCGAGTAAGGGGGGGATTAAGCGCGAGTAAAAACCACCTAGCAAAAAGGCTGGAGGCCTTTTGAAGGAAGCCTTTTGCAGGCATTGGGGCCCGTTTCAGGGGGCGCGCTACTAGCTTTCGTCGGTCGAGACTTGGACTCCGGCTATGAGAACAAGTTGTGCATGAAAACCTGGTTGCGCAAGGGGGAACAGGAAAATAATTCACGTTTATATTTAGTAGTGGTCAAAACAGCCGTTTTCTTGCCCACTGGCTCCACAAGTTCTTCAATAGGAACTTAGCAAGGGAGTGCAATAGGCAGAACCACTGGGAATGCAGCACTTCTAAAAAGGGAAAATCACATGAAGACACGAAGCGCTACATCGACAGCCAGACGAACACTTTTGAGAAAAGGCAGAGATCTGCTCCGCTCAGTCGGCAAAAAGGGACGTTCTAAAAACGTCGATGTCATGGAACTCCTCAGCGAGGGGCAGCGTCAGCAGCTTGCTCATATCCATCTTGCTCTAGAGCGAATTGAGCGGGGTATCTTTGGTGCCTGTGAAGACTGCTCGGAGCGAATCTCCGAAGAGAGACTCAGCGAAACACCATGGAATCTCAAATGCGAAGAGTGTGAAAATGAGTGCGAGAGCGAGACCTTGTACGTCTCTCACGAAGAGACTCAAGAAGTCGCTGCAATGCATTAGCTCCAGCAGTCACCCTGCGGTTGACGACTGGAACTAACGCTACTAGCTCCAGCAGTCACCCTGCGGTTTACGACTGGAACTAACGCTCGCTTCGCGCGCGTTTACGTTACGCGGCGTTGCCGCTAATGGCTGGTGCTCC
>JAESTW010000261.1 GCA_016763395.1 Kofleriaceae bacterium | reverse complement strand
GCGGCTTGAGGCAATTATTCACCACGGCCTCGGGTTGCGAGCGCCCGATCGCATTTCCAATGCGTCTGAGTTTTTAGTGGACCTGGCCGGGCTGGACGATGAACTCAACTCGCTGCCAGATGCGATAAAGTCCACCGGAATGGTCGACTTGGTGACGGGGGAACACGCGGCGGCGGTTGGCGGCGGAATCGCCAGTACAGACGCAGCTCGTCAGCATCAACCAAGTCCGGTAACTCCGAAGATGAAGCGCATGGTCGCCTATGCCGGCGTTGGCGCCGTGATCGTTCTGGGAATCGGGATCTTCTCGTTCTCCGGCGGAGCGGACAGTTCTGACGAACCTGAACTTTTAATGGACATCGATGACTTGCGGGCAGAGAGTCGGGACAATCCCAAGGCATTTGCAGAACGCTTTGCTGCCGAGCTCAAAATTCTGACGAAAAGGGTCGAGAGTGGCCAGGGGGAAAAGGCCATTGGACGGCTCAAAAAACTCCAGGCTGTGCAGCCGAAGGATTCCCTTGTCAATCGCTTGTTGGGCTTGGCATACATGGAAAAGCGCTACTGGAAAGATGGCTTTAAGTATCTAAGAATCGCGATTCTACAGAACTCTGAGTACCAAGACGACGAATTCATCATCAAGGCGGCACTGCGCTCTTTGACGTCGAAACGCCGGCCATCGCTGGGGATTAAGTTTCTCGTGGATGTTATCGGATATGCGAGTATTCCCTATCTTGAGGAAACGGCAGAGAAGGGCGGCGATCGCCAACGAGAGCACGCAAGCTCCGCTTTAGAGCAGCTCACCACACCCGAGTAATATCTCAATTCGGTCGCTTGTGCAGCCAGCGCCCCCTATACGCGTTACCTGCCGGACGAAGGTACCATGGGCAAGTTGGATTCACACCAATCGCTCCAAGAACCGGGGTAGAGAGTTGCTTGTCCGAGTCCGGCGATTCGCATAGCAAGAATGTTGTGACAGGCGGTAACCCCGCTGCCGCAACTGCAGACGATTCCTTTGGCAGAGAGTATTCCCAACCGAGAAAAGCGCTGGCGCAGCTCGTCAGCGGGTTTGAACCGTCCTGCGATAAGGTTGTCGGCATAGGGGGCACTAATGGAACCTAGGATATGTCCGGCAACTGGGTCGAGCGGCTCTGTTTCGCCCCGGAATCTCTCAGCGGCCCGGGCATCGATGATTCGCGTGTCCGCAAGATTGTCCGCCAGCGACTGTCTGTCTACCGTTGGGCAGTTGGTTTTCTGACGAGTTGCAGATGCACTGTGCCACCGAGCCTTTGGATAGCTCGGAGTCGAGTTCTGTAGCGCATGGCCCGCACGTTGCCAGTGCTCAATGCCGCCGTCCAAAACAAACACCGATTTGTGTCCAATGGATTCGAGCATCCACCACGCTCGTGCTGCGAGCGCGCCTCCGAAATTGTCGTAGCAAACGATGTTGTGTTCTGGCCCGATGCCTGCCGTCTCGAGAGTTAGGGAGAATGCGGAGGCGCTTGGCAGTGGGTGTCTGCCGGGGCCCTCCGAGGCACTCAAGTCGGACTCCAAATCGAGAGAGATCGCGCCGGGTATATGCCCTTCGGCGTACATTGCCTGGGCTTGCCGTGAACTCGAAGCTTTGCGAATATCAATGAGACGCAGTGATGTACCTCGTAGTTGAGGGAGCAAAGCAGAGACAGAGATGAGTGGAGACTTCAATAGGCCTGCAGTATAGACCAGCGGCTTCTGGCAAGAGAATGCACGTTGGCGTGTATCTAGTACAGGTTGAATACCAAATCATCGCTAGTAATATTAGCATGTTACTAGACGCGTGAAAATCTGCGGCGAGAGTGAGAGAGAGAATAATTCTGGTTGCTACCTATCGCTAAGCGCGCGACACTTGATGGCGTGGTGGCACTAAAGAGACTGGAGCATGGGAGACTGAAAACGGGTCGTGCGATTTGTGTCGCAGGGCTGCTTCTCACGGGGTGTGCAACCGGCGAGAACATCGGAGACGTGGTGGATTCGGGACAGGCCGATTCTGCTGCGGTAGCACCGGATGCGTCGATTGCCGATGCTGGTAGAAGTGATGCTGCGGTTGTAGATTCCGGACAAATGGTACCAGATTCGGGACAGGCGACCGTGGACGCCGGGCAGATGATGGTCGATGCAATGATACCGGACGCTAGCAACTGCGTAGTGGGACCATTACAACTCTTGACCAATGGCAATATTGATCTAGGGGCCGTATCATGGTCTGAAACCTCCGGCGGGGGGTATCCACTGATGGTGGATCAGTCCACGGTGACCGGTCTCACGGCAGATACACCTACCTTTGTGGCGTGGCTCGGCGGTTACTCGCCCACTAGCGGAGTAGGCATCGATACCTTGATACAAGATATAGTCGTTCCAATCGACGCTACACCGATTGTTTTTGCTGGCAAGATCCGCATTGCGACCGAAGAGACCTCTTCGATTCCCTATGACCAGTTGAAGCTCGAGATACTCGATTCTGGGACAGACGTCGTTCTGGAGCAGATTCTGATTTGGTCCAACGACGATGCAAACTCCGCTTGGGAAACCTTTTCGGGAACCTCTGTCGGGAATTACGCCGGACAGACGATTCGAGTGCGTTTTATCTCAACTACAGATACAAGTCTCAATACATCATTTTTCTTAGACACCTTGTCAGCTAGCACAACGAGTTGTCAGTAGGAGAAGACTAAGGTGTTAACTATGAAACGCGGAAATGACCTACTAGCCGTCCTGGGGCTCAGTCTTTGTTTGTTAGCCTGTTCTAAACCGGGCGAAGATAGTGATGCCAAACGTCGCCCTATCGCGGAGCCAGCGCCTGGAATAAAGTTGCCGGACAAATTGGAGGTGCCTGTCGAAGTGACTGGTAAAGTCGTTCGGACACTTACGATCGCCGATCTGAAAAAATACAAACCGGATTTTGTGGACGATGAACGACAAGCGTGGCGAATTGACAAGTTATTGCCGCCTGAGACTTTTCCTAGTGGTGCCATTGTGGAAGCCGTTGGAGCGGATGGCGTTGGAATTTCAATGCGGCATCCCTCGAGCGACAAGATGCCACTTCCAGTGTTGTTTTTGACTCGCCGAGGGGTTGTTGTTGCGGCCGCACTTCGTGCTGAAGATCCTTTTCCTGACTATCACGGACAAGGCGGGCGTTTGCGTAGGCCCGGCGATCCAATGCCACGCCTTCTTTCTCCCCTGGTGCGTTTACGCATAGTCCTGCCAGGCTTGGAGAGCGATTCGGTGGAAGCACAGCCAGCGACAATGGAGAACCTTCAAGTTCAAATCGGCGGCGGAGTCCCAACTACAATATCGGCCAAAATCATCTCGGAGTTGCCCTCGTCCAATATCAAAGGGACGTCGGGGGAGACGCGCACGATCTGGAACCTGCATGATCTCGCTGAAATTGCTGTTGGCGAAGGGGCGCGAGTCGAGACTGTGATCGGAGAACAAGAGCTTGTTCTCGCTCAAGACCAATGGGAGGGCAAAGAAAAACGGCCGGTTTTGCAAAGCAATGGGCGGGGAATTCTCAAGTTTCACTGGCTTCTCAGCGACGGCAGCGTAACAGCCGATGCTGTACACGGCGTGACACGTATCGTTATTAAGAGGTGATTCCAACCTACAGGGCAGGACATTCTTCGACGCTTATGGAAGACTGCGCAGGATGAGATTCTGTGCCTTCTCCCTGAGTATTTTACTGGCTTGCGCGATTCCAGGTGCGTGTGGAGGAAAGCGAAAGAAGGTGCAGGAGGAGCCCGTGAGCGAACCGACCTCACAACACTTGCCCGGTGCGGAAGCGTACTCCGCTCATCTCGTAGAGGAGTTGCGAGCAGCTACTTTGGCCAAGGGGCCGGACTATAAACCCCGGACACGACATCTCAACTCTAACGGCAGTGCAACGTATACCAACCGTCTGGCGAAGGAGCCGAGCCCGTATTTACAGCAACACGCTCACAACCCAGTGAACTGGTACCCTTGGGGGGATGAGGCTTTTGAGGCGGCCAAACGTCTTGACCGTCCGGTGCTATTGAGTATCGGATATTCCACCTGCCACTGGTGCCACGTAATGGAGGAAGAGTCGTTCGAAGACGAAGAAACCGCGCGTTTCCTCAACGAGAACTACATTGCTATCAAGGTAGACCGAGAAGAGCGTCCTGATGTCGATTCGATCTACATGACAGCCTTGCACGCGATGGGGCAGAGTGGCGGTTGGCCGTTGAACGTCTGGCTAACGCCGGACAGAAAACCTTTTTATGGTGGCACGTATTTTCCACCCGAAGATGGCCGAGGGCGTCCGGCATTTGTCACGATTTTGGGCAAGCTCAAGACAGCCTTCGATACCGATAGAGAGGGGTTGCTAAAAGCGTCCTCAGAAGTGGTGGCGCAGATCGAGCAAATGGCCAAGCCGGTTGCTGGCAGTACGGACATCCCTGGCGAAGAGGTTCTCTCACTGGCAGCAACTCACTACGCGTCCGCATTTGACTCAGTGCATGGAGGACGAAAGGCTGGCGGACGAGGGAACAAGTTTCCTTCTTCCATGCCCGTACGCTTTCTTCTTAGGCACTACCGCCGAAGTGGCGACAAGAAATTCTTGGATATGGCTATTTTGACCTTGGACAAGATGGCTGCAGGCGGCATGTATGACCAGGCTGCGGGCGGATTTCACCGCTATTCGACTGACCCTCGTTGGCTGGTACCGCATTTTGAGAAAATGCTCTACGACAATGCGCTGCTGGTGCCTGGCTATATCGAGGCGTTTCAGATTACTGGCGACAAACGGCACAAAAAGGTAGCACAACATGTGTTGGCGTATGTAGCTCGGGAAATGCGCGCACCTGGCGGCGGCTTCTTCTCGGCGACCGATGCTGACAGTGTAGGGCCCGACGGCGAGCGAGAAGAGGGCTACTACTTTACTTGGACTCCTGACGAACTGCGAGAAATCTTAGGTGTGGACAGGGCGAAGGTCGCACAAGCGTACTGGGGCGTAACATCGGGCGGTAACTTTGAGGGCAGGAGTATTCTGCATGTGACGCGGCCTCTGTCCGAGATCGCTGCCAAGGAGAAACTCAGTTTGCCCGAGGCAGAATTGATTGTAGAAGAAGCCCGGGAGGCTCTCTACCAGGCCCGGCAGAAACGTCCGGCGCCCGCGACCGACAACAAAGTTCTCGTTGCCTGGAACGGATTGATGATATCGGCCTATGCACAAGCGGCTCGTAGCTTCGGTCCGGACGTGAAACGGGATCTAGACTATCTGGCGATTGCAGCTAAGGCGGCAGAGTTTATCTTAAAAGAAATGCGGGTGGAGGGGCGGCTCTTGCGCAGTTACCAAGGGGGCAAGGCACACCTTAAGGCGTATGTAGAGGATTACGCTTTCTTTATCGCCGGACTGCTGGATTTGTACATGGCAAGTGGCGCCACTCACTGGCTGAGTTCTGCTATTGAGTTGCAAGCAAAGCTCGATCTTCACTACGCAGACACTGATGCTGGGGCATACTTTATGACCGCCGATGATCACGAGCGCTTGTTGACTCGTGAGAAGCCGGCGAAAGATGGTGCGATTCCTTCGGGTAATTCTTATGCCATAGCGAACCTGCAACGTTTGTTTGAACTCACGTCGGACACGCAGTACCGAGATCGAGCGGAGGCTGGCTTTCGCGCGTTCGGCCAGACGCTCAAACGAGGCCCAACGGGACTCTCAGAGCTGCTCTTGGCCTTGGACTACCGTGTGAGCGCTGTACAGCAAATTGTGATCGTCACTCCGAGTGGAGGTGACGCTGGCGCATTTCGCAAAATCGTAGCGGAACATTTTTTGCCGAATCAAATCTACGTAGAAACCGAAGAGGGGGAACCTTTGGAATCGCTGGCCAAGATGATTCCTCTCTTGAAATCCAAAATCGCCATTGCGGGACAAGTGACCGCGTATGTGTGCCAAGACTCTCACTGCGAACTTCCAACCGGCGATGTAGAGGTATTTCGCAAGCAACTCGGGCTTTAGGAAGCTGGGTGTCAAACGAGTTCAACACCGAGCTCCCTAACGCTTACTTCGCAAGCGCATCTTTACGCGGCGTTGCCGCTTATTCCTGGTGTTCCACACCAGGGTCAGTTCTACTCACTTCGTTCTACCTCTTCGATACCTTTGGAGTATTCTATGTCCGACTTTTTCTCACACACACTTCGATCACTCGGCCTTGCTGCCTGCTTGCTTGCGTCCGCTTGTAGCGACGGGGGTGGCGATACCATGGACACCAAGGTTGACGGTGGTGGAACCCCGTCGGTTTGTGTTGATCCCGTGACCGATTGCGCGAGTCCGAGTGTCTGTCATGTATTTGAGTGTCAAAATTCGGCATGTGTTGAGGTGAATACACCGCCGGCTACTGCTTGCGGTGATACCGCAACTAGCGTTTGCAACGCCGCGGATACCTGCGACGGTATGGGCTCTTGCCAGCCCAACTTCGGCGATGTTGGGCTTAGTTGTGGAGATGCTTCGACCTCTGATTGTGACTCGGCGGACAGTTGTGATGGCATGGGCTCTTGCCTTCCCAATCACGTGGCTGTCGATACAGCCTGTGGCGATACAGGAGCAAGCGAGTGCAATGCGCCGGACAGCTGTGATGCCAGTGGCCAGTGCTCTCCGAACTTTTTGGTGGGTACCTTGTGCGGGCGATTTTCCTAAAATTTCACTTCTCTCCAATCCAAATACTTTTTCGCAAAATGTATTGACATCATATATTTGATAGACGTCATCCATTTTTTTGAGAATAAAAACAGCATTGTTTCCATTTTCAAAAAGAGAACGAAACCGCTTCTCCGATTGAACAACTTTTTTTCCTGAATTAATCAATTGATTTAACCAACGACTAACAAAAATAGATGCCGCTGATAAAATGATCGAATAAACAACATACTCTATTTTTACCAAG
>JAESTW010000019.1 GCA_016763395.1 Kofleriaceae bacterium | reverse complement strand
CACGGGGGGTTGATAGCATGGCCTCGGACCTGCAACCACTGGTGTATGCAGGCTGCATTCGAAGTGCTGGCAACGCCTTGACTCTACCTCAGCTAAACGAATTCGTTCGGAAGAGAGCCGGCCGTTCCAACCCGGACAAGAGCCGACCGGAGCACTGCCCCGCTACCGTAAAAAACATGGTGCAACTAACAAGTTCAACCCACCTAAAAGAGCGGCACTCCAGTGAGCGAATAGCGAACATGATGCTCGTCTCACTGCAGCGAAACTATCAGATGGGCTGCCTTCTTAGACCCTAAAGAGGTCGTCCATGTAGTCGGCAATTCGCACAGCTGACTTGCCATCCCAGAATCGTGGAATGCGTCCGGCAGGCTCGCTGGCGATGGATTTTTTCCACGCCGGCATAATGGTTTCACGGCGAATTCCAGCTAGCACGTTGGTACCCTCGTCGATGGTTACCGGACGCTCCGTGTTGTCTCGCAAGGTCACACAGCGAACGCCGAGAACGGTTGTCTCCTCTTGGATGCCACCCGAGTCGGAGAGAACCTCTTTGGCGCCGGCCATGAGGCGCATAAAGTCGAGATAGCCAACAGGGCCGGTTATCTTCCAGCGGGACTCGTCCATTTTGATGCCGGCATCGTCAATCCGCGCTCGTGTCCGAGGATGAACAGGGAAGACCAAGGGTACGTCCTCCTTTGCGATGTCATCGAGTACTCCCATGATGTGCTTGAGCTGCTCAGGGTCGTCGACGTTACTTGGACGGTGCAGTGTGACAAGCCCATAGCCACCCTCTTCAAGATTGAGTTCTGTCAGAATCTTGGAGCTCATCGCTTTGTCTTTAGCAGCCAGCAAAGTGTCGATCATGACATTGCCAACAAACGACATACGCTCATCGGAAACGCCCTCGTTCTTGAGATTGGTCGTGCCTGCAGGGTCGGAGACAAAGAGAACGTCCGAGAGGGCATCGGTGACTTTGCGATTGATTTCCTCTGGCATGTCATCGTCAAAACTGCGCAGACCAGCCTCGACGTGAATCATGATCGGGCGGTTGCGAGTACCGCGCTTGCAGGTGAAGTGTTCTTTGAGGCGAAACTTGGCGGTGACGAGTGAACACGCGACCGTAGAGTTAACATCGCCGACTACCAACACAACCTGTGGCTGCTCTTCTTCTAAGACTTTTTCGAAGAGTGTCATTACCGACGCGGTTTGCGCGGTATGGGTTCCCGAGCCAACTCCGAGGTCGACGTCCGGGCGGGGAATGCCCAGCTCGTTGAAGAAGACTTTGGACAAGCTATCATCATAGTGCTGCCCCGTGTGTACGAGTTTTACTAAAAAACGGTCATTGGCCTGAAAGGCCCGCATGATGGGCGCAATCTTTGGGAAGTTGGGCCTAGCTCCGGCAACGCAGATTATTTTGATAGTCACGGCCGAAGTGTAACAGTCACAGCTCCCGCTTCAGGCTGGGCAGCGCCCTAAATCGGCCCCAAAATAGCGACATCAAAGCTCGCTTGCCGCAGAGCCGAAGAGCAGGAAGGTGCAGCTAGGTCATCGGCGTATATGCTCTCATTTAAGTTTGCACGAAATCGCCCGGATACTTGCGTGACGACCAAGGTACCGGAGACGGCCTTTAGCTCGTTTTCGCAAGTGCCATCACTGTCGTCGATACAAAGAGCTACCTGCCAGTCTGCCGAAGGAAGTGAGAAGGTACCAAGCTTGTCGACTGCAGACTCGCTGATGGAAATTTGCAGGCCGTCTGCTGGGCTGTCGCTGGTCAAATTCGCATTGAAGACAAAAGTTTGTCCGTCGTCATTGGCCATAGGAGAAAATAGCATTCCCGGATAGCTGGCCAATGCACCAGCACAGACCACACCCGATGCAGCATCGACAAGCCCAGGACGTGCGTCGATACTTGGGCTACCATCAATCTCGGGAGCGTCACTCTGGCTATCTCCGCATGCAACCGCCGAGATCATCGCTAAGAGAAAGAAAGCTACGTTGGTGAAGCGCATCGCTACCCTCGCTTTTTGCGCGTGATGGCCCGCTCGTAGATGCCTTGGTAGTCCTCCACTATGCTCGGCCAATGCCGTTGGCTTTCGACGTGCTTGCGGGCATTTTGCACCATTTCCATACGTCCTTCGTCATCTCGCAACGCCGCGACAGCGACTCGTGCCAAGTCAGCTTCGTCACCTGGAGTAAACGCGTATCCTGTCTCACCCGGGTTGACGATTTCGAGCATCGCCTGGGTAGCGCTAAGCATTACAGGGATTTTTAATGCCATCGCCTCCAGTGGTTTTAGCGGAGTTGTGAGCTCGGTTGTCCGAGTACTAATTCGTGGGTACACCATCAAATCAACAACGGAGTACATCTCTTGGACCTCTGAATGCGGTACTCGTCCGGTGAACGTAACCATGTCGGACAACCCTTTGCGTTTCACCAGGGCGTGTAGCTCTGTCTCGAGAGCGTTGCCGCCACCAGTAATCATCAAATGTGCATTCGGTATTTCTCTCACAATCGCCGGCATCGCCGAGATGAGATGCTCCAGTCCTTCGTAGGGCTGAAAGGCTCCAATGTAGCCGAGAAGCCGTTTGCCTTGGAAATTCCACTTTTCGATCACACGCTGCGATGGGGCCTGGGGTTGAAATAGATCACTCTCAACACCATTTTTGATTACCGCGAGTTCTACCTTCTTCCCCATTCGTGGCGCGATTTCGTCTCGCAGCGCGGAACAGATTGTGACGATGCATTGCGCTTGTTTAAAGATGATGGTCTCGAGCCCTTTGGCGCCGCGATAGGGCAGGGAGTCGTATTCCCATTTGCCTCTGTCGACCGAGGCGTTTTCCCACAGGTCGCGCACTTCATAGACAAAGGGAAGCTTGTGCTTGCGAGCCATCGCCATCGCGGGCAGTCCGACCAAGACCGGCGATGCCGCGTGTACAATGTCCGGTTTAAATTCCCGGATCGCCTTGTCGACGGTTTTTTTGAGAGCGTGCATAAGCCCAAGCTCTCGAAGCCCGGTTCGGCGTTCCGGTTGGGCAGGAGTTCGCTGGTAGCGCACACCATCGATATCGCTGTCGCCAGTTCCATCGCCTTCGTGTTGTGCAGAGGTCACAACCTGGCACTCCATGCCCAGCTTGCGTTGGCACTGGATTATGTAGTTT
>JAESTW010000260.1 GCA_016763395.1 Kofleriaceae bacterium | reverse complement strand
CGGGAGTGAGCGCCACTTCGATAGCACTTGGCCCTATGAGCGCTCCGCCATCATCAGGGTTGTCATTGCAATCACCCTGATCTTCCGAGAAGCCATCGCCGTCGTCGTCGGATTGAGATGTATTGTTGTCGACAAGTCCGTCGCAGTCATTGTCTAGACCGTCGACGATTTCAACGGCCCCGGGAAATGAGGTTGCGTCATTGTCTCTGCAATCGCCACCACAACTGGTGAAGTTATCGCCATCAACATCGAAAAGCTCATCGGCCTTGCCATCGCAGTTTTGGTCGATTCCGTCACAAGGATCGGCGGCATCTGGATTAATATTGTTATCCAGATCGTTACAGTCACCTTGGTTTGGACTGAATCCATCGCCATCAACATCCTCATCGCCAGGTTCGATAACGACTTTTTCGTCGTCGCTACATGCTGCGGCAGAAAGGGCGAAGGGCAGCGCAAGAGCGCCCCTAGTGAGAAAAACAGTGAGAAAACTTTTTAATGAAGCCATAATCTTTAGTTACTCAAGTAGATAGTGATTGATGCTCGCGATGAGCAGGTGTCGGTGTTTTGTCATAAATGGCTCAATTCTGCTAGCCAAAAGAGCGTGGGCTTTGAATACCCAGAGCGCTTTTAAGACAATCTTTAGCTCAGTGCCGAGAAAGACGAGATCACATACGCACAGCGGCATGCTTGAGTTGACACGCTCGCTTCCCTGACGTAACAACGGCCGGCCACCGGAGCTAGGCCATGACTTCTCCTAAATACAAGAATTCCGCAGCCTTCTACGATGTTGATGGCACTTTGATCCAAATCAACATCGTTCATACCTTTGCGTTTTACGCGGCTCGCCAGGCCTCGTGGACCAAATCGGTGTCTACAACCGTGTCGACTGTCATGTCTATCCCGCTTTTTGCGGCGGCAGATAAAGTCTCACGCAAGTGGTTCAACGAGCTTTTCTATCACTACTACGAAGGCTTTTCGCAAGACAGGCTGGAGATTTTGAGTGAAGAGCTCTTCGATGAGGTCATCAAACCCAAAATTTTCCCTCGGACACTCGACCTAGTCGAAGAGTCCAAGCGAGCGGGGTGCAGGCAAGTCATTGTCACCGGCGCCCTCGACTTCACGATGCGCCCTTTAGCCCGCTACCTCGGGATTGAAGACGTCATCGCCAACCGTTTGGAATTCCGCAACGGATGGGCCACTGGCAAGCTAGCCAAGCCCTTTGTCGGCGGCGCTACCAAGCCTGTTCTAATGCGACAATACGCTAAAGAACACGGTTTAGATATGGCGGAATGTTTCGCCTATTCTGATAGTTATTCTGATTTTCCAATGCTTGCTGTCGTGGGTCGTCCGACAGCATGTAACCCGGATCGCCGCCTACGGGCAGTGGCCCGATCCTATGACTGGCCAGTAATCCAACTGCGCTGACCCGAGGAACAAAACTATGCGAGCCAACCGTCCCCGCACACGCTCTGCTGCACGCGAGCACATTGTAACCATCGACACCGATTCCGCTCCGCGGATCATGTTTGCCGGAGAGAACATCTTAGTTGCAGATCTGCCCGTCGGAACTCGATGTGTCTATCCCAAAGCGCCGCTTACTGGGATTAAAAACCCTGTGGCAGCCATTCGCTACGCGCTCAATCATCCCGAGGGCATGGATCCCTTGCACTCGATGCTTGAGCCCGGCATGAAAGTAACCATCGCTGTCGATGATTACTCGGTGCCATTGCCAATGATGCGCACGCCGGACATCCGCCAGACAATGCTCGAAATTGTCTGTGAGATGCTGGCTGATCACGGCGTTGATGACGTTGAAATTATCATCGCTACCTGCTTGCACAGACGTCTTCACGACTGGGAAATCAAGCGTATGGTCGGTCCTAAAGTATGGCGCGACTACTGGCCGGACAGACTTTATAATCACGACGCCTGTGATCCGGACGGAATGGTTGTGCTCGGCAAAACTCGGCACGGTGAACTTGTAGAGACCAACAAACGAGCTGCCGATTCAGACCTTTGCATTTACGTCAACATCAACCTCGTGCCAATGAACGGCGGACAGAAGTCGATGGGCGTTGGACTGTGCGGATACGAGAGCCTGAAATCGCATCACACGCCCAAGACAATTGTTGATTCCGACTCCTTCATGGATCCGTCGGTATCACCACTGGCGCACTCCATTGGCCGAATTGGCCAAGTTGTAGAAGACAATATCAAAGTCTTTCATATCGAGACGGTGCTCAATAACCGCATGTTTGATGGTCCGATGTCCTTTTTGATGAAAAAGGAAGATGACTTTACCGAGGCCGATAGACTTAAGTTCCAGGGAATGAAGTGGGCGCTCGACAGGATGCCGTACGCGGCACGTCGCGAACTCTTTATGCGTACTCCTGCGGCCTACGAACTTATCGCATGCTACGCAGGTGCTTGCGACCCGACTCACGAGAAGACGCTGGCCAAGAGCTACGAGCAGTACTGCGTCGAAGTCGAAGGTCCGGCGGACATTCTCATCACGGGAATTCCCTACATCTCGCCCTATAACGTCAACTCCAAGGCCCTCAATCCGCTACTTGTGCAGGTTCTGGCCCTCGGATATTTCTATCATATGTACCGCAAGCAGTCGCTTCTCAAAGAGGGTGGGGTGCTCATCATCAGCCATCCTTGTAGCGATAGGTGGGATCCGGTTCATCACCCCTCGTACATCGAGTTCTTCAATCGGCTTTTGCCCGAGACCAAGGACGCGTACGAGCTTGAGAAAAAGTATCAGGATGAATTTGCCTACAACCCGACCTACGTCGAGATGTACAGGCGCGGAAACGCCTACCATGGCGCTCATCCTTTCTACATGTACTACTGGGGCCAACGTGGTCGCGAGAAGGTCGGCCCAGTCATCGTCGTCGGCGCGGACAACGAGAGTGTACCGGCAATGCTCGGGTGGGAAACCGCAGGCTCGATGGCGGAAGCGATTTCTATGGGGCAATCCTCCATGGGCACGTCAGCGCAGAACACCATGCTGCACCAGCCACCTCTCCTGATGACCGACGTAGTGTAACCATGAACAACTCCAACCCGGAAACCACCGAAGTCTTAGACATCGCGCAAACCCTTGCCGGTAAGAATATCCTTCTTATCGGTAGCACGGGCTTTGTCGGCAAAGTTGCGATCTGCATGCTCCTGGATCGCTATCCAGAGATCGGCAAGATCATTGCGCTGGTGCGCCCCGGGATGGGCAATACGGCCGAGGACCGCTTTTTCAAAAAAGTGGCGACCTCTCCGGCATTCGACCCGCTTCGAGCCCGTTATGGCGATGGCTTCGACGCGTATTTGGCGGACAAAGTCTATCCCGTCGGTGGTGATATCGGACGCGACCTTTGTAACTTCAAAGAAGAGGATTTTGCTGCCTTTGAGGGGATGGGCGGCGTCGACGTCATCATTAACTCTGCCGGACTAGTCTCTTTTACGCCTTCGCTTGAGAGTGCCATTCGCATCAACGCCAAAGGTGCTCGAAACTGTGTGGAGTTGGCCAAACGGCTGGACTCGCCACTGGTCCATATCTCGACTTGTTACGTTGCCGGACGTCGCGAAGGGGATGTTTGGGAGGACGAAGAAGTTATTGGGTATTTCCCTAGGCGCGACGAACTTGTCGATGACGATTTTGATGCTAACGCCGAAATTGCCGATTGCGAGCGAGTGATCGAGCGCACCCGAGAGTTGGCCAAAGATCGCCGCCACATTTCGATGTTCCGAGAACGCGCACAAAAGTCGCTCAAGGCGCAAAGGCGCGACCCGGACGACAAGGCATCACTGAAGCTGGCAGTTGCCCGAGAGCGCAAACTCTGGGTTCACGAGAAGCTCACCGAAATCGGAATGGCCCGCTCAGAACACTGGGGTTGGAGCAACACCTATACTTACAGCAAGTCTCTGGGCGAGCAGGTCGTCCTGATGGACAAAGATGTGCGTTCTTGCATCGTGCGTCCGGCGATTGTCGAGTCGAGTTACCAATTCCCCATGGTCGGCTGGAACGAGGGTTTCAACACCACCGCGCCACTGGTCTACGTCATGCTCAAAGGGCAGCGCCTCATTACTGCTGGTGACGATACGCGCTTGGACATTATCCCAGTGGATATGGTCTGTACTGCCATTATCATGGCCGCCGCCGCGGTGATGCGCAACGAGCACAAACGCATCTATCACGCTGGCAGCAGTGGCGTGAATGCGGTCTCATCAGAGCGTCTTTGCGAACTTGCGGGCCTCTCTGTCCGAAAACACTATCGCCAACTCGCGGAAGAATCGACGGGAACTGAGAAGTGGAAGTACAAACTTAAAGCGCGCCGTGAATCGCATCCGGTTTCCCGCGAGAAGTTTGACCGTTGGAGCAGTCCGAAGCTCAAAACCTTGGTCAATCGTCTGTCCAAAGGCATAGACGAGCGCTTGCCGAGTTGGGGCGCGCCTCGCGTGGCTGCCCTGGCCGAGCGAGTACAAGAAGAGCTTACGAAGATTTCGGATACGACTGAGACCGTCATCGGACTGATGGATCTCTTCGCGCCCTTCATCTACGAATACGACATTGCCTTTCACTCCAACAACGTGAAGCATTTGTGGGATAGGCTCAGCGAGCGCGATCGTGACCGCCTGTTGTGGCGTCCTGAAGAAATCGATTGGCGCGCCTATTGGGGCGGAACCCACTTCGAAGGACTGCTGGAATACGTATTCCCAGTTCTGGATGACGAGTTTGGCGCCAAACCGCGCACTGTTTACACGCACAAAGACATGATCGAGTTCTTTGATGCGCTAGTGAAACTCAACCGGCACCGGGTTGCGCTGCGATTCTTGGAGACTACAGATCCGGACGCGCCACCAATCGTCTACACCTACGAGCGCATGGGCGTGTTGGCCAATCAGGTCGGCGGCACCTTGCAAGAGTGGGGCATCAAGATCGAAGACAAAGTCGCTATCATGAGCGAAGGGCGTCCCGAGTGGAGCATTGCCTACTTTGGAATCCTAAAAACCGGCGCAACAGCGGTTCCTTTGGACTCTGTGCTTTCACTCCCTGAAATCGCTAATCTTCTAAAAGCCTCCAAGGCGTCTGTCTTTATCATCTCGGACAAGGTCTGCGAACGGCTAGCCGAAGATGCGGATGAAGAAGTTGCCGAAGGACAGGAACGAGAATTCCTGGAAGCGCAGTTGCGTACCGAGTTGCAAGCCGATGTGCCCAATTGCCGGATTGTCGACTTCGATGACGCCATGCAGCAGCCAGAGACGGCTCTACAGCCAGTGCCGCGCAACGGCAATCGAGTTGCATCCCTGATCTTTACGTCGGGGACCACCGGACAACCCAAAGGGGTCATGTTGACCCACAAGAACTTGACATCGATGGTGTCAAAATTGTCCGCGACCTTCAATATCTATAAGCACGATGGATTGCTCTCGGTTCTGCCGATGCACCACACCTTTGAGTTCTCCGCAGGACTACTCATGCCGCTCTTGCACGGCTCTTCCATTACCTATTTGGACGAGATTAGTGCCGATTCGCTCAGCGCGGGCTTCAAAAGCGGACACATCACCGGTGTTGTTGGCGTGCCGGCACTGTGGCAACTGCTCAACCGAAAAGTCCGCAAGCGTATCAACGAGCGTGGTCCCATTGTCGAGAAGGTTTTCGATACGATCTTGGACCTCAACCGAAAATTGCGAGAGGCGACTCCGCTTGAGTTTGATCTCGGACGTTTGGTCTTTTTCCCCGTACACCGGGAGTTCGGCGGACGCATTCGCCTAATGATAAGTGGCGGCTCTGCGCTCTCCCCCGAAATCATGAAGTCCTTCCGCGGAATGGGCTTTGATCTCTTCGAAGGCTACGGAATGACCGAAGCCTCGCCAGTATTGGCGGCGCAACGCCCAGGTGATCCGATTATCGAAGGCAGTGTCGGACGCGCCTTGCCCGGCGTCTCGGTACAAGTCTTTGAGCCCAATGAGGCTGGAGTCGGCGAGATTATCGCCAAAGGGCCCAATGTCATGCTCGGCTACTTCGGCAACGAAGAGGCGACTGGCGAGGTGTTGCGGGACGGTTGGCTGCACACGGGCGACCTGGGCAAAATCGACGAGGATGGAAACGTCTTTATCGTTGGACGCAAGAAGGAGATGATCCTCGGGGCTTCCGGCGAAAATGTCTACCCGGACGAGCTTGAGGATTTGTACGGCGATAGTGATTTCATCAAAGAAATCTCTGTTGTCGGCATTCCCTCCGATGGAGTTGGCGAGCGGGTTGCTGCACTGGTCGTTCCCGATTATGAATTTGACGAAGAATTGAGCCGGACTGTTGTCCGAGACTCTGTTCGCGAACATATGAAAGACGTGTCAAAACGCATTCCTATGTACAAACGAGTCAAGGCCTACCATTTGTGGGACCACGATTTGCCAAAAACCTCGACCCGTAAAATCAAGCGCACCGAAGTTGTGGCAGAACTCGAAAAACTCGAACGATCCAGTTCTCAGGCAACGCAAGCGCGCAATGCCAGCACCGAATCGTCCGGGGCTGGTGATACTCGCTGGGTTCGCGATGTTGTTGCACAGGTCTCGCAGCGCCCGGTTGCCGAGGTGAATCCAAGTAGCCGTATGGATGATTTGGGGTTTGACTCCCTCATGCTGACAGAACTCACTGTGGCACTCGAGGCTGCTGGGTTGCGCCTACCAGACCCTGCAGTGTTGGCGGAGATGGATACGGTTGGCGATCTTGAGACGTTGGCTGCCGCACAAGGCGTTTCCATAGCGCGTGACAAAGTCGCCAAGGCAATTGTCGCGTCCGGTGAAGTTCGGGAAGAAGACGAAATCAACATCCCGGGCGCGGTCGCCGATGCTGGACGCGCCGCACTCGGACGCGGCCAAGCGATGCTTTACAGCCGCTATCTCGATACCAAAGTGAGTGGCAAGGCTTCGGTCCCTCCATTTGGCGGGTTTATCGTGGCGGCAAACCACTCCAGTCATCTCGATATGGGGCTGGTCAAACACTCTCTCGGAGAAATGGGCGACAAGCTGGTTGCGTTGGCAGCGAAGGATTACTTCTTCGAAGACCCGATCCGCAAAGCTTACTTTGAGAACTTTACCAATCTTGTGCCAATGGAGCGCCACGGTTCTTTGCGAGAATCTCTGCGCTTGGCCGGTGAGGTATTGAGAGAAGGATACATTCTTCTTATCTTCCCTGAGGGGACTCGAAGCAGTACCGGCGTCATGACCGACTTTAAACCCTCACTCGGCTACTTGGCGATGAGCAACGGCTGCGGAATCCTGCCCATGTATTTGGGCGGAACCTACGACGCTATGCCCAAGGGGGCGTATCTACCTAAGCGTCAAGAAGTCGTGGCCAAGGTGGGCATGTACTACAGTCACGAAAAACTCGTAGAGATGACCTCGGGACTCAAACGAGCTGAATCCTACCGCCACATCGCCTTCAAAACCGAAGAAGCGGTGCGCAATATGGTGCCGTCTCGCTACGAATGGACTCTCGGCAATAGCGGCCGGATTCCGATGGCCGATCAGATAGTCCAGACCAAGCCAACTCAGGCTAAGCCAACTCTTGGAGAACGAGCATGAAGATACTAGTAACCGGCGGCACAGGGTTTCTCGGCGAACATATTGTCCGGGAGCTGTGTGAATCAGGCGAGCATGAAATCATTGCTCTCTCGCGATCCAAATCTCCTGTTCTGGCGCAACTCGGCGTTACTCAGGTTTGCGCTAGCGTAACCGAGGGGCCAGAGCTCAGTGAGGCCATGGTCGGCTGCGAGGGTGTTTTCCACGTAGCCGGTTTTGTCTCTCGCGATCCTGAGGATAGCCAGCGAATGATGCGTACCCATATCGACGGCACTCGTCGAGTGATGGAAGCAGCTGCCAGCGCCTCTGTCCGGCGTGTTGTCTTGGTGTCGACATCAGGAACCGTTGCAGTATCGGCCAACGAGGCGATTCACGATGAGCGCAGTGGCTATGCAACGGAGGTGGCTGCTGGCTGGCCGTACTATGCCTCTAAGATCTACCAAGAGAAGCTAGCTTTTGAGCTGGCGGAATCTCTCGGCGTCGAAGTGGTTGCGGTAAACCCAAGTCTTCTCCTCGGTCCCGGCGATCGAAGGCTTTCCTCGACCGAGGATGTGCTGAAGTTTTTGCGCAAGCAAATCCCCATGATTCCTCATGGCGGAATGAACTTTGTCGATGCTCGCGATGCTGCCCGCGCTACGGTTGTTGCGATGAGCAAGGGACGAGCAGGGGAGCGGTATTTGCTCGGTGGTCCCAATTGGACCTTCCAAGAGTTTTTCGCACGCCTCGGACGAGCGGCAAAAGTTAGCGGCCCCAAGCTCAAGCTACCTTCGAAGTGGCAGACCTTTGGCGCGGGAATCGTAGAAGAACTCTATCGACACGTGGGCCGAGAACCTCTGGTGGACAAGGCATCGGTCGAGATGAGTCAGCACTATTGGTGGATTGATTCGTCGAAGGCACAGCGGGAACTGGATTTTGTTGTCCGGGATCCAGCTCTTACCTTGGTTGACACGGTTCGTTACTTGCGCCGCAATATCGCGACAGACGTATAAAAACGACATGGCTATCAATCTCTCTATCAATCTAAACAAAGTTGCTCTACTCCGAAATTCCAGAGGGGCGCAGAACCCGTCCCCAATGGTTGCAGCGCAAACTTGTATCAAAGCGGGCGTGGCCGGACTTACCTTGCACTGGCGCGAGGACAATCGCCACACTCGCGTCGAGGATGTCCGGGAGCTGTGCACGCTTGCCAAAAATCAGGGCGTAGAATTCAATCTTGAAGGCGACCAGCGAGAAGAACTCATTGCCCTTGCCCTGGAAATCCAGCCCACGCAGTTCACGCTGGTTCCGGTAACGCCCGGAGAGGTGACTAGCGATCACGGTTGGGACTTACCCAAGCAGCACGATGTGGTGGCTCCGATTATGGACCGCATCAACAATGCCGGGATACGCAGCGCGATCTTCATGGATGCCAATGCAGACGAGATGGAGCTAGCGGCCAAGACCGGAACTCAGCGGGTCGAGCTGTACACTGAACCCTATGCTGATGCCTTTGGCGGACCAGACCAAGAGAAAGAGTTCTTGCGATTTCAGGCCTGTTGCCAAGCGGCTGCGAAAGCCGGCCTCGGAGTGAACGCCGGACACGATTTAGATCTGAGAAATATGCCGAGGCTGGGGCGCGAAGTGCCAGAGTTACTCGAAGTGAGCATAGGCCACGCGCTTCTTGCGGACGCCCTGTACATCGGCCTGGAAGAAGCAGTCGCGCGATACCTGGCAGTTTGCGAAGGTCGGGATGTTGAGTTCCCAATCACCTAGGAACTTGGTGCTAAACGAGTTCAACACCAAGATTCCTAAGCGTTTGGCTTCGCAAACGCTTGAAAGCACACCTCCTTCGGAGGCTATTCGGTGTTTTTCTGACGAAAAACACCAGCTACCTACGGGCCGGGCTGCCGGGGGCGTTCCCCTGGTACTTGGTTGCATTGTCCTGGCACTCGGCTGCGCTGGGCGGCAATCCCCTAGCGAGGTCGAGCAAGATTGCCAGGGCGGCGAGGCTTGGCACGATGATGATGCCAAGCGTTTTGTGGGATGCATTCGAATCACCGGTGACTTGAAAATTGGTGGTGCCTTGCAATCGACGGCGGTTTTCTCAGAGCTACAAGAAGTGAGCGGCAATTTGGAGATCGGCCCGAGTTACCAATTGACCAGTCTTGCCGGGCTGTCAAAGTTAAAGCGGGTCGGAGGCACATTCCGGATTCGCAATACCCAAAGCCTCTCCGGGCTCTTTCTCGGCTCACTCGAGGAGGTTGGCGCCTCGCTTGAGATTCTGGGTAATCTTTCCTTCGAGACTGTGTCCCTACATTCGCTGGTTCGGGTCGGCGCTTCACTCAAAGTGGAACACAACAACAATTTACAACGCTTGGACTTGAGCAAACTTGTCCATCTCGGAGGCGAGAGCGTGATTTATGGACGGAAACTGGATTCACTTGTGACCCCAGACAAAAACGATTGGGAAAAAATGCGCACAAAGCCGGCCATACTCACTCCAGTGTATTAGGATCCCGGGCAGTCAATGCACCACTTGTGTGCTCAGGAGTTATTACGATGACGGATTTAGTTGTCCCCACGCTTGGGGAATCCATTACAGAAGCAATAATCGGTAAGTGGCTGATCGCAGTCGGCGAGCATGTCCAGCAGGATGAGCCTGTAGTCGATTTGGAAACCGACAAGATTACAATTCAGGTGACCGCGCCATGTTCGGGCGCTCTCACACTTCAGAACTATGCTGAAGGTGACACTGTCAACGTCGGCGACATAATCGGTGCGTTGGACGAGACTCAAAAGGGCACGGTACCTGCGCAGGCGGAGAGTACGGCTGCGGCCTCCGCTCCGGCTGCTGCTCCCGCGCCAACGCCAGCACCACAACCGGCCAAGGCTAAGACTGTGGAGGCTGCGTCGTCAGCGCCGCTTCCTGCTCGAGATAGCAGCGGCAACGTCATTTCCCCAGCGGGTCGGCAGGCGATTCGCCAGGGCAAAGCAAAGGCACCTGTTGCGGCCACTGGTACAACTCTTACGCCCGCTGTGTCCGGTGAACGCCCGGCAGAAGTAATTGTTCCCATGTCGCCATTGCGCCGGCGAATCGCGGAACGCCTTATCTTGGCACAGCACAGCACAGCCTCACTGACTACCTTCAACGAGGTCGACATGAGTGCTATCATTGCCATGCGCAAGGAGTACAAAGACGACTTTCTTGAGACTCACGGCATTAAACTCGGCTTTATGTCCTTTGCGGTGAAGGCAAGTGTTGAGGCGCTGAAACTCTTTCCCGGCGTGAACGCCGAAATTCGAGATACCGCAATTGTCTACAAAAATGTGTATGATCTCGGTATTGCTGTTGGCACGCCAAAGGGCCTCGTCGTCCCTGTAATCAGGGATTGCGACAAGATGAACTTTGCCGATGTAGAGCAGAGCATCATCGACATCGCAATGGAGGCACGGAGCAACAAGTTGGTACTCAGTGACTTGCTTGGTGGCACATTCACCATCACAAATGGCGGCATTTACGGATCGATGATGTCGACTCCACTGCTCAACTTCCCTCAAACCGGTATTCTCGGACTGCACAACATTGTGAAACGTCCCATAGTGGGGGAGGGCGACAAAATCGAAGTTCGTCCGATGATGTACCTGGCTCTGACGTACGACCATCGTGTGGTCGATGGCAAAGAAGCCGTACAATTTCTGGTTGCTGTTAAAGAGCGAATGGAAAACCCATCTCGGCTACTCTTCGGCGTGTAGAGTCAACTCGTTTAGTCTACATCTCAGCCCCTACGAAGTTTTAGGGGCGGAATAGATCCACCCTACGTGGGTGGAGGTGCTACTCCGTTGCGGTCTGTAGGATGCGAATTTGGATTTCGGCAGGACAATGTAGTGTTGCCTGCTTTCCTGATGGCATCACTTCCTCCATGATTGTCAGTTGAATGGGAAAGAAGACTAGGGAAGAGCGACGTAGCCGCTGGCAGGTCCTCATCCTCACAATGATGTTTCTTGGCTATGCGGCCATGATGATGTGCAAGGTTGCCTTTACCGCGCTGAGCCCGGCAATGAAAAGAGACCCTTCGTTGGGGTTGACCACTGCCCAATACGGGAGAATTGTGAGCTGGAACTCCCTGGGCGCCGTGGCTGGAAAGGCCGTGACGGGGCTAGGGTCGGACAAGCTGGGCGGCAGAAAAATGCTCATTGCGGCCATGGTCTTTCTGGCGATCACGACTGCGGCCTTCGGTGTGTCCCATCTCTACGTATTCGCGTTACTCAACTTTTCGACGATGTTCTTCAAGGCGGGTGGTTGGCCGGCGATGACAAAGATCATTGGCGCCTGGTATCCCAAGTCCAAACACGGACGAGTATGGAGCATCGTTTCGATGAGCTCCCGCGTGGGCACAGTTATCGGCGGAGTTCTGATTTCGTGGCTGCTCTTGAGTGCATCTTGGCGGACCGTGTTTTTGGCTGCGGCGGCGCCCGCAATGCTGGTGGCTGTGCTTGTTTGGTTTGTGCTGAAGGAGCGTCCCGAAGATGTTGGGCTCTCGCTCGTACTGCCTGATGATGTTGAGAGTTCTTCTGATTGTTCCGGTGCGAATTCTTCTGCTGATGACGAAGTGAGCCGTACACAGCAAGAACCAGTACACCCACTCGACGGGACCACGCTTGGCCAGGCATGTTTGGTGTTTGTACGCAGCCCAAGAGTCGTGCTGATGGCGCTCAGCATGATGCTTCTCAACATCTTGATGGATTTCATTAATTTTCTGCCTATTTATCTGAGTGAATCCCTATCGTTTTCCGACAGCAAAGCCGCGCTAATTGGTTCTACGGTATTTCCTGCGGGTATGTTTGCGGCACTGGCTCTTTGCAGCGTGGGCTACGATTGGGTTTCGAAGAAACAGCTAGTTCGAATCATTGGCGCGTTGCTCGCCGTCGCCTGCCTGTGCATCGCAATCTTGTGGAAGTTGCCGACCTTTGATCTAAATTCGGGGGAGGCCGCAGTAGTTTCCATGACGACAATTTTTGTATTGGGATTCGCAGTATCGCCTGCCTATTATCTGCCTATGAGTGTGTTCTCCGTCAGCTTTGGCGGCAAACACAGCGGTTTTCTAGTCTCCTTCTTGGATATCTTCGGCTATATGGGGTCGTTTTTCTTTGCCTTCTTTGGTGGCACCATCGCAGAAGATCATGGTTGGCATGTCTTTCTGTTCCTCTTGTTAGTCGTAGCATCACTCTCCTTCGTAGTGATGACCGCATTTTTGAAATTTGACTACGCTGCAGAAAAGCGGGCCAGGCTTCAGTCTTCCTAGCTAACGCGGAGAAGGCAAGACCTCGTCGAAACCGGACCACCCGTTGCTAGCTTTCCTCTGGCGAGTCCGCGCTGGTACAATCGCTCGCAATGAGACCGGAAACCATTGCAATTCACTTGCCTGGAATACGTCGTGAGGGAGCACTTTCGCCACCCATCCATCTTTCCACGACCTATGAATTCGGAGGTACAGACGAAGGTATCAGCGAGTTCGACTACATTCGTGACGACAATCCCAACGTAGCAGATCTTGAAACTCGCTTGGCAGCATTGGATTGCGGTGAAGGTGCTGTGACCTTTGCTTCGGGAATGGCTGCAGGCACTGCGTTGCTTCAAACGCTTCCGGCAAGAGCGAAAGTTATCTTTCATAGAGACCTCTACTCTGGCTTTCAAAAGCTGGTAAAAAACCTATTTCCTCAATGGAACTTGGTCTCAGAGTTTGCCGATCTACGGGATTCCGGAGCATTGGAAAAGGCGATTACACCCGAGGTGGAGCTTATCTGGTTTGAAACGCCTTCCAATCCAGGATTGGAATTGGTGGATATCGAAACCATTGTCCGAGTTGCCGCTACGGTGAATGCTCGGGTGGTTGTAGACGGAACCTTCGCCACATCCGCGTTACAACAGCCTCTAAACTGGGGCGCAGACGTGGTTCTTCACTCGGCAACCAAGTACTTTGGCGGACATAGTGACGTGCAGGGAGGCGCACTGATTGTCAGGCAGGACGAGGAATTGGTTGAGTCACTACGAAAAGTTCGTAGCATTACGGGCGGGGTACTCTCACCTTTCAACGCATACATGGTGAGCCGCGGTCTGATGAGTTTGCATTGCCGCATTGCCAAGCACTGCGAAAACGCGCTTGCGATAGCTCACCTGCTTTCCCAGCACCCCAAGATAAGCCGAGTTCACTATCCCTTCTTACCGTCAAACCCGGACATAGCATTGGCCAAGAAGCAAATGTCGGCCGGCGGCGGCATGGTCTCAATGGAAGTCGCTGGTGGGCGAGAGGCTGCACTGACCGTCGCTTCTCGGGTGAAACTCTTTGTCAATGCCACCAGCCTAGGTGGGGTCGAAAGCCTAATTCAGCACCGCTTCTCGCCCGAGAGAGTGGGAACAATAGTTCCAGAATCCATGCTGCGATTGAGTGTTGGCCTAGAACATATCGAGGACCTAAAGGAAGATCTGCTGCAAGCGCTAGGGTAATAGTTCCGAAACGACAAAAAGCTCTACCATTGAAGTAGAGCTTTCTTGCGACCAAACTGAATGAAGGAACTCCAATCGGAATCTTCCTTCGACCGTTTAGCAAAATGCTTAACGAAATGTTTAGACTTTTTCGCCGCGTGCGCGAATGTCTTTAATTACTGCAGCAAGTCCGCGCTTGTCTATTGTGCGCATTCCCCGTGCAGATACACGAAGGCTCACAAAGCGTGTTTCCTCCTCAAACCAGAGGCGCTTTCGGCGCAGGTTGATTTCTGAGCGCTTCTTTGTGTGGCGCTTAGAGTGAGAGACATTGTTTCCGACAAGGGCAACTTTACCCGTTACTTGGCATACTCGAGACATGGTAATAATCCTTACTAGATCTTTGATTCTTTGAAGTCGACGTGCTTACGGATTTTTGGATCGTACTTTTTGAATACGAGCTTGTCCGGAGTACGTTTCTTACTTTTGGTGGTTGTGTAGAAGTAGCCTGTGCCTGCAGTGGAAACCAAACGAATTAGTTCTCTGCCTTTGGATTTTTTTGCCATGTCGTGATTCCTGCCAGATGTTCGAAAATAATCTTCGAAGGTAAGCCTGCTCGGTGCAGGGGCGCGCAATATGACACAGGCTTGCTGGTGTGGCAAGGGCTCTGCCTCCTGCTGAGAACTAAATCAGATCGGCAACCGGATCACCTAGCAAAATAGTCATCTGCAACCCCGAATCGGAGCCTATTCAATAATCTCGTTTACGCCCGTAACGGTATCTAGACGCCGTCTGACCTGATTTTCGCTAATACTAAAGGCCATGAGGGTGATGTCGTCGGTTTGCGGCCCGTTGCCAACAAATACGTCGATATCCCGCAAGATCGCCTCTGTGACCTCTTTAGCTTGGCCAGGCGAAGTGCGAATTTGCTGGCTAAGGCGCTTAACACCGTATTCACTGCCATCAGTGCCGCGCGCTTCGTGAACGCCGTCAGTACATAAGATCACCAAATCTCCTGGCTCCAGCTGAATCTTTGCCTCTCCGAAATCAGCACCTTCGAGGATGCCGATCGGGGTGCAGTGGGCGTCATCGGACTCAATTGGGTAGATGCGGCCACCGCGTCGCAACAGGGGAACCATGTGTCCAGCGTTGGTGAAGACCAAAATGCCAGTATCGAGATCGTAGATCATATAGGCCAAGGTAGCGAACATGCCATCGTCTCCCAGTTGCAACATCGACTGGTTCACTTTGGAAAGCAGCTTGCCCGGTGAAGTTGCAAAAGGGGCCCGAGAGCGCAGCTGGCTGGTCAAACTGGCCATATACATCGCTGCACTGATGCCCTTGCCGGAGACATCGCCAATCGCCATTCCCAGATGACTTTTGTCATGCCAAATGAAATCGTAGAAGTCGCCGCCGATTTGGTACGCGGGCTCGTAGTGTACGCCAAAGCCCATACCGTCAATTCGGGGAACGTCAGATGGCAAGAGGCTTCGCTGAATCTGCCGGGCAACATGCAAATCCCGCTCTACTCGCTGCTGGACAGCTTCGCGTTGTTGCTGTCGAGTCGCGTGGATCGCCAAGCCGGCTTGCGCAGCGATGCTGCTGAGTAGCGAAACATCTTCTTGACGAAAGCTTTGTCCTTTGCCTTCTACGTAAATTGCGCCGTAGTTTTCGCCGTGGGATTGTAGCGGCGCGCCCATCCGTGAACCGGCGGGCTCCACACCGGGTGTAATTGCCTCGACTAGTGCTGTTTTGCCGTGAAGTTTATTCTTCCCGGGAATCGGCTGAGACTCTGTATTGTCCTCTCCTTGCAGGAGAATTCCCTTTCGGTCCTCAACAACATGCCGAATGATGGTTCCCGGAACACGCATGTCCGAGCCAAAGTTCGCCTTGCGGTGTCTCTTGGTCTGTACCTTGAGTTCGCCAGTTTTTTCATCTTCGACAAGAACACCAACAGACTCAGCAGAGGGAAATACGTCGAGAAGTGCTTCTACGATTTTGTCCAGTAGCTCTACCGGATCAATAGTCGTCGCTGCGCTTTGCAAGAGTGCGGTGAGCGCGTTGAGCTTTCGCTCCAGTAGCCTGAGTTCGCGTTTTACGTCTTTGATTTCGACTAAATTGGGGTTGACGCAGCTTTTGTCCAATACTCCAATAGTTCCGCTCGACGAACTCGAGTCGACAAAGACCTTGGGATTGCGCAAATCGACAACGGTGACGTTCGCTTCGTGAGTGCCGAGCTCTTTTTTCGATTCGGGAATCTCGACGCGAATGCGATTGTTCGCGATGGTGATTTCGTCGTCGTGTTTGATCTGGCCAATCGAAACCCTCTTGCCATTGACGAAGGTGCCGTTGTTAGAACCGAGGTCTTCGACTTGCCAGGTGTCACCCTCGCGTCGAAGCCGTGCGTGCTGACGAGAAACGCGCATGTCCGGAACAAATATCTGGCAGTCTGAGCGCCTACCAATAATGCAGTCACCCTCGCCTAGCTTGAATCGTCTGCCGGCGTTTGGGCCCGCTTGAAAAAATAGTGAAGCCACTGTTGTCGCAAACTATACAACAGCAGTGCCATAGGATGACAGTCGCAAAAGGACCGATTAATTTTGTTGTGCAAGAGCCCCGTCGCGAAGACCAAATAGGTCTAAACTCGCCCCACCTTCGAACCACGATTTTCCCGCGTTCGAAGTGATCCAATTATGACTATGCAAGCACTCGGCGATTTCATCTCGGGACGTTTCGTTGCACCAAACGGACGGCCACTGACTTCCACCAATCCCGCTCGAGGAGGCCAGATCGTTCTGGAGACCAGCTGGGATCCTAATAACGTCGCATTGGCGGCAGAAGCGGCTGCTGAGGCATCTTTTGCTTGGGTGCAGCGAAGCCGTGAAGAGCGGTTTTCCATGCTTCTGAGCTTGCGAGAATCCATTCGATCACGTGCCAAAGAACTGGCGGACGCGATCGTTTTGGAGACGGGAAAACTCCGCAGTGAAGCGGCAGTCGAGGTCAACGCGCTGATCAATCGATTTGACCTAGTGAAAGCCAGCGTTGATAAAGATCTCGTCGAAGGCGCGGTTCCAGGGTTTCCGGCGGAGCAAATGCGATACCACGCGCTGGGTGTCGTAGGGGTAATCGGACCATTTAACTTTCCTTTGCACTTGTGCCACGCGCATTTAGTTCCCGCATTGTTGATGGGCAACTCGGTGATCGTTAAAGGCTCTGAAGTTACGCCTTTGTGTTCGCAGGTATACGCCCAGGCGGTAATGGATTCTGACTTGCCCACTGGTGTGTTCAATATGGTGCAGGGCGGCGGTGAGGCCGGCGCTGCATTGGCGGCCAATCCGCATGTCCGCGGTTTGTGCTTTACTGGTTCCTATGGCGTCGGTAAGAAGATTACCGAGCAGTCAGTTGCCAGGCCCGAACTTCTCGTAGCACTGGAGATGGGTGGCAAGAATACAGTCGTGGTTGCTGAAGATGCAGACCTGCGCCAGGCTGCCCACGAAATCGTGGTTGGAGGATATCTGACGACCGGACAGCGCTGCACATGTACCGATAGGGTATTGGTACATTCCAGCCGTATCAGTGAGCTCCTAGCAGTGTTGTTACCGATGGTGAAGTCGCTGAAATTCGGCGATCCTGAGTCATCTGAATCGTTTGCTGGGCCGTTGGCGACATCATCTGGGCGAGATGCTCTAGAGAAGGCATTGGCTACAGCGGTTAGCGCTGGCGCTGAACCCTTGTTGCCCGGTGGGCGTATTGATGGTGGTAGCTTCGCCAAGGCTTCGGTGCATCTTCTACCTCAAGGATTGTCTGAGGTTGCTGGCTATACCGATATCGAGCTGTTCGGCCCCGACGTTTGCATTCAGAGCTTCTCTGATGATGACGAGGCGATCGCGATCATGCGCGCCAGCAAATTTGGTTTGGCCAACAGCATCTTTACCTCGTGTGATACTCGCTTTGAGCGCTTCTATCGGGACACAAACTCCGGAATTCTCAATCGCAATCGATCGACCAATCAGGCCAGCCCCCGCTTGCCTTTCGGTGGATTGGGCAAGAGCGGCAACTATCGTCCGGCCGGAGCGCACGCCGCTCGCAATGTCGTGGCTGCGGTCGCTGTGCAAGAAAACGTTATCGGGAGGATTCAAGTTCATCCCAAACTCCTCGCAACCATGCCACCTCCTGAGCTTGACAGGCTAGCGGCGCAGCATGCTCGAGAAGAAGAGGAAGAGTCGTCGCGTCGTCTTTATGATGAGCCTCGTCCGATGGCAATTCGCCTGCCCAAAGGCGGACATCTTCCCAAGTCAGAACAGTGGCTAACTCGGCTCTACGCCGCTGACCGAGTGGTTCAAGAGAAAAAGCCGCCAGTGTTTGACCACATGCGTTCTGCTGGACCGTATTTGGTTTCTGTGGATGATTCGCCGCTCTCGGTTCTAGACGGAATGAGCCAAACTGCAACTCTGTGCGGCGGCTTCTCCGAAGACCGAGTTGTCCGAGGCTACACTGAAGGTGAGTTTGGCGATACCTTAACTCGGACACTAGATCCGAGCATCGAGGGGCATAACGCGGAATCAAGTTTTGCCACCGTACTTCGGCAGATGGTTCCTGGCTTGCCCGAAGTTTGTTTTGCCAATAGTGGTGCAGAGGCCAACGACAAGGCCCTCGCTCTGGCACGCCTCAACGCTGAGAACAAAGGTGCGGACAAGGTTTTGGCCTTCGAAGGCAGCTTTCACGGCCGTACTCTCTTGCCACTCTCTCTGACCTACAACCCCGCCAAGCGAGGTCCCTACGAAATCGAAGGATACGAGGGCAACTTTGCACCGTACCCGATATGGGCAACCCCAGGCGACGCAGAGCCAAGCGCACCTTCTGGATACTACGCGTCAGCGGGGATCGGGGATATCGAGGACTTGAAGAAGCGCCTTGGGGACGAAGGCGAAGACGCATTGCTTGCTTCAGAAATTGTCTCGTTGGGGAGAGTTGATGAAGCGCTCAAGAGTGGCGAGTATTTCGCGTGCATTATTGAACCAATGCAAAGCGAGGGCGGAGATCGCTACGCGACTGCACGGTTCTTTCGGG
>JAESTW010000018.1 GCA_016763395.1 Kofleriaceae bacterium | reverse complement strand
CTCTGGATAGCACTGCCCCTGCAAAGTTTTGCTCAAGATGCTTCAAACATTCGTCGGAAAATTATTCAGGAAGTTGCCAATGGCAGTGTTTTGGGAGAATGGACAAAAACGGGCACTGCAAGATGCCGAAGCTGGCGCGCTTCCCTTTGGTGCAAACCTCTTTGCCGGCAGCTACCAAGGTCAACATCAAGATGGCCGGAACCCGAACTACAAAATTATGCCAGGCGATCGAGTATCAGTGAATACTTGGGGAGCGCTTGAGATCAAACGGGTATTTGTGGTGGACGGACAAGGCAACATCTTTTTGCCGAGTATTGGCCCTGTCCCTTTGTCCGGTGTCAAGAACAGCCAGTTAACCAAGGTCGTCAAGTCCCAAATCGCCAAGGTCTATCGGACTGGTGTTGGCGTCTACACCAACCTTCTAACCGCAGCTCCTGTCGGTGTCTACGTCACCGGCGGCGTCCCTAGGCCCGGACGATACGCTGGTGTTCCCGCTGACTCTGTGCTCTTCTTTCTCAATCAGGCTGGCGGCATCGACGCTAAGGCCGGCAGTTATCGCAGTATCAGCCTGCTCCGTGAAAACAAGAGTATTGCCGAGATTGATCTGTACGAGTTTATCCTGAATGGAACCTTGCCACCAATTCAGTTCGCCGACGGTGATACGATCTTGGTAAAACGACGCGGTCCGACCGTGCTTGTCTTGGGGGAGGTAGCCAACCCTGGATACATCGAACTCTTGCCTGGAAAGATGAGTGGCGCCGATGCTCTGGCAGTTGTACCCAAGGCTGCGACCGCAACCACTGTGACTGTACAAGGACTAGTGGCTGGACAGAGTCACAACTCCACGATGGAAGTGGCCGTCTTTGCCAAGAGCCAACTGAGCGATGGCGATACCGTCTATCTGCGCAGTGAAGGCCGTCCCGACACGATCTTGATACACTTTGAAGGTGAGTTTGTTGGCCCTTCTCTGCTCTCCATCGCCCGCGGCTCGAGGCTGCTAGACGTGCTTAACTATGTCGAGATTGACCCGACACTCTCGGACGTGAGCGCAGTACACTTGCGCCGCTCGGAAGTTGCCGCCAAGCAAAAACAAAGTATCGACAACAGCCTACACAGGCTCGAGAGAAGCGCAATGCTCGCCCTCTCTGGTACCGAGAAAGAAGCGGCCATTCGCGTGCAAGAGGCCAAGCTAATGCAAAGTTTCATTCAGAGAGCGCGTACCATCCAGCCACTCGGACGAGTTGTCACCGCATCTGGCGGAACCCAGCAAAACCTGCTCTTGGTGGACGGCGATACCATCGTAATCCCCGCCCGGACAAATGTGGTACGCATCGGTGGCGAAGTTCGCATGACCCAAGCGGTTGTCTACACTCCTGGCATGAACGCGGGCGACTACATCCGACGAGCCGGAGGATTTACCGACCGAGCTGATGACGACAACATCATCATCATGCACGCCAGCGCCGAAGTCACAATGGGCCACGATGAATCGAATATCCGTCCGGGAGATGAGATCCTCGTCGCTCCAGCAGTCGACTCCAAAATCATGCAAAATGCAGCGGACATCAGCCAAGTGCTCTATCAAATC
The DNA here is from genome assembly GCA_016763395.1 of Kofleriaceae bacterium. GTDB lineage: Bacteria > Myxococcota_A > Polyangia > Haliangiales > Haliangiaceae > NORP324. Next base: position 1,737 of record JAESTW010000018.1, on the reverse strand, counting down.
GCCGTCGCTGCTGCCGTCGTGCTAACCGTGTTCTAGAGATCGGTCAAGCTAGCCTGGACCAGCCCCGCGGCTGCAAGCTCATTCACGATAGACTGAACTTCATCCGCACTCCAAGCCTTGTCCGGTAAGTCTGCTCCCCACACAACGCCCGGCCACGCCGGATCTCCCTCCTTGCGGCCGATTATGTGCAAGTGCAATTGCGGCACGAGATTGCCAATCGCCGCCACGTTGACGCGGTCACAAGAGTAGCGAGAGTGTACCCAAGCGGCCAGCTGATTCCACTCGGACTCTACTGCCCTGCGTTTCTCTTCGGACAATTCAAAGAGCGCAGTCTCTTCGCAGTCGGGCACCAGAATAAACCAGGGCACACTGGCGTTTTTGTGCAGGAGCAAGGTGTTGGACTTCGTATCACCTAGTACATGGCAATCGGCGGACAAACGAGGATGGAGAGGCATGCCTTAAGGATACCAGCTGTGCCGAGAGCGCGATATCGAATCGCTCACTCACCGAGCTCACCAAGCGCTGCTACGGAAACTGCTGAACGCTCGCAGTTGGTATCGACGCAGATTTGTAAACAACGACTGCTTCTAACTGTAGTGACTTTTGCGCCGCTGTCGTTGTCGTCTTTGCACCAACACTTGCCCCAACTCCACGACTGTTGAAGAAAGGAACGTTCTCAGTGAGAAATTGTGCACAACTAAATTCACCCTTCTTAGCGTCGCCACCGGACACGTTGAAAGATGTGGCGTCTTTTAGACGCTGGTTGTACAAGCTTTGAGTCTGCTTTACTTCGGTCGCAGAAGCAGCAAAGAGCAGCCCGTAGTATGCAGTCCCGGTAGGGGAATCGTTGCGGGTCTCCATGAAGGTCCGCATGTTCCTCTTACGAGCGAAGGTCAGGTTTGGGCTTTTCCCCAAAAAGGAGAGTGTGCGCTCCATGAATTTGGGAAGCTTAGATACACCTCGAGTGCCTGTCAGATCGTAAAAAGCACCATTGCCAACACGGACGGCAACGTGGCCATAGGGGTTCGACGAAGAGGAAGCTTTGTAGTTGAGCTCGACAGTTTCATTGCCAACTCGCCTAAGAATATTACGCATGGCATCTTTAGTTGGCTTTCCGCTTCCCAGGTCGACGACAATGTGAAGAACATCCCGGCCATCAATCTTCGCGTAGTAATGCTCCATTCCCTTCGTCTTGGCCAACTCCTTGAGGTTTTTTTGCACCGTTTGCTTCGAATTGAAGTCCGAGCGGCCGACTTTCATTCGGTTTATCCAGCCTTCAATTTTGTCCCCTTTGTAGATGTGGAAGTTGTCTTTTACCGTGCGATAAATCGCTTTCAGTCCGGTCGGCTTGGCACGATTGGACGGGCGAGTTGTTGCGCTTGGCCGTGCTCGTTGCACAGCCGTTCGCCGGGCAGCCGCTTGCGCCTCTACAGGTTTTACTCTGGCTGGGCCACGAACTTGGGCGGTAGCACTTCCAGATAACCCAAGCACCACGACAATCGCGATTAGAATCGATAGATGTATGGAGTGGCGCATGCCTACAACAATCGCAACTTACGCTCCAAAATTGATTACCTATTTTCAGCAGGTTACGCAATCAACCTCGGTACATGACCACTGGTGTGGCTAGTAGACCTGAGCACAGCCCTGGCCTGTCAAGCTTCAATGCCAGTTGGGCACTCAGCTCAGCCATCACCAAGTTACAATGACTTTGCCGAATTGGGTATTGGATTCCAT
>JAESTW010000259.1 GCA_016763395.1 Kofleriaceae bacterium | reverse complement strand
CTACCGCCCGACCTGCATTTTCCATCAATACCGCGCCGGGAATGCCAACCTTTGCGATTGTCTCCGCATCCATGGCCCGCATTTGCGCCGCTTTGAGAATTGGTCGCATGGCTAAGAACTTCCCTCTTCTAGAACACCAGCTCGCAGTGGGATGCTGGGTATAGGGGCGTTGCCAGGTTCCAATCTTTCGCTCATTTGTCTGGCAAGATACAGCCATTCTCAATGAAACACCAAGAAGGACGCCGAAGTTCTCAGTAGTGGAATGGCTACGGACTTATCCACAGAGAATCTGAGAATCGGTACTTCGTCCCCACAACCCCCCTTTTTTCGGTGGCAAATCTCACTCGCAAATGCCACATTACATCTGCGATGCGGCATCTCATCACTATGACGCTAGGACTGGGACTAGCGGCCTGTAGTCCTAGCAAACCAGAGCTGTCGTCCGATGAAGCAACTCAGATTGTCCGAGAAGTTCGCTCTCTCGCCGCCACTCCAAAGGCCGGTGAGTGCGCAAACAAGTCAGACTGGCCAAGCGCCGTACGGGCCTTAGAGCCAGAATCAGTCTGCAGACGGAGCACAGGTTTTGTCATTCGCATCTGGTCATTTTCTGTCGAGGAAAAAGGCTACTTTGTGCCAGACGAAGGTGAGTTGGTTGACACTCAAGGAGGAGTTGACCCGAAATACTCGCAGATTCACGGATCGCTCTACTGGTATCATGCGAAAGGGTAATAATCGGACGGGCGGCCTCACTGACCAATTCAGTGGTAGGCTTAATTAATTCACGGTTTTCGACGAACAAACGTGAAATCTTGTACTATGATACGATAATTTCACGAAATATGTGATTATACCGTGAAGCATGCCATCATTTCCCAAATGGTGAAGCCTTTGGATATCTACAAGAGAATTGGCTCGTTGAGAGCGAGATTCTATGAGGCATCTTCTGGAAAGGAAGCACTTCTCCAGATGATAGCCGACGTTGAGATTGCTGACGAGGTCTTCAACTCCAATGCAATCGAGAACAGCACACTGACCTTGGAGGACACAGAAAAAGTCCTACTGCAGATAGAACTCGATCGATACATCTCTGAGCGAGAACTTTTTGAAGCTCGTAACCTTGCTCGGGTGGTTGAGTACGTCGACAAAAACTCATCCGGACAGAGGCTTGCTCTAGACACGATGTGCTTGTTGCACAAACTACTGCTATCCAATATCCGCGATGACATTGCCGGTCGATTCAGAAATGAAGAAGAGTGGGTACGAGTCGGAAATCACATCGCGGCTGCACCGAATCTTGTGGCTGGGCTTCTTACAAAGATGCTCAGCCAATACCATGCCAACCCCATGCTTTCGATCGCCAAACGGATCGCAACATTTCATCTTCGCTTCGAAAGCATTCATCCCTTTGTCGATGGAAACGGACGTATCGGACGGGTGCTCAATAACTATCTACTTCTTCGAGAAGGCTATGTACCCATCAATATCAGGTTTGCCAGCCGCGATGCCTACTACGAGGCCTTTCGAGAGTTCAATACCAGTGAAGGCACGCTTCTCATGGAAGAAATCATCGGCAAAGCACTTACCAATAGTTATCACAAGCGGCTAGCGTACTTGGACGGGAAGGAAATCATCAAGCTGTCCGAGTATGCCAAGCGCAAGGGCGTGTCGCACTCAAACCTTATCAACAAAGCGCATCGGCAAACGATAGAGGCTTTTTGGGAAAAGGGGATTTGGAAAATGGGTTACTAGTTTCCGGGGCGGGAAAGGGCCCAACAATTCTTGTAACCGAGATATCACACGTGGGTGCCACACAGCCTACCTCTCAAAGCTCAAGCCGAAGCGTTCGGCAGCTTTAGGGATGAGTCGACAATCACTTTCCTTTAACGCGACGAAAATGACGTGGCGCAATACCCATGGCTCGTGTGTCCGGAATCTACACAAAGAGCGCATCATCGCCTCAACAGCCCCAACAGAGCCTAACCCGCCATACGCATTGCATGATGACTTTGGTGGATGGACCGGAACGAGGGAATCTTTGCCGGGCTCTTCACCTGTTCGAAAGCCATGTGCATCTGGCGCGCGCAACGAGCGGGAGAAAGCCCACCTTTTCCGGTTCCTAGACCTGAGCAAATCAGTGATCGAATCGGATTGCCCGACCCTATTTCATTGTGGGTACGGATTGCCAGTATACCAGGCCAATTGTTGGAAAGGAAGTTGCCCAAACTTTGCGATTGAGGCCCAATCTAACGAGATGAGTAAGCAGGGGTTACGACGCAGAGTCTCGGAAGTTTTGTCCGCGGAAAATCCGACTGACCCGATCACTAAAATCGTGAACCTCGGACTCATGCTGCTCATCGCGGCCAATGGGATCGCCCTGATTCTCGAAACCGTTGCGGGTATTTACACAACGGCCCCCAAGGCATTTTCGTATTTTGAAACGATCTCCATCGCCATTTTCTCCGCAGAGTATATTCTACGTCTGTGGAGCTGCACCGAACTGACGCGCTACACAGGTGCCGTGAAAGGCAGGTTGCGCTTTTCTCTCTCTCCTATGGCCTTGGTGGATCTCTTGGCAATCGCACCGTTTTACCTACCGTTTCTGGGAATTGACCTACGCTCCGCGCGACTGCTCAGACTTTTCCGAGTCTTCCGAATGTTCAAACTTGCGAGATATTCCAATACGCTCAAACTGTTCGCACGGATAGCCATTTCCAAGAAGGAAGAGTTGATCACGGTTCTTGTCTTCTTCGGAATTATGCTTGTCGTTTCGTCCACTCTGGTTTACTACGTAGAGACAAACGCACAGCCAGAAACCTTTTCGAGTATCCCTGCAACCATGTGGTGGGCAATCGCCACACTGACAACGGTTGGCTACGGCGACATGTATCCGGTCACCGAGTTGGGAAAAATATTAGGATCCTTTATCGCTGTTTTGGGGATAGGTCTGGCCGCTCTCCCCGCAGGAATCCTCGGCTCCGCATTCATCGAGGAAGTGCAAAACAAGCAAGAACAAACAAGATGTCCCCACTGTCAGGAGAAACTCGATCGACCAAGGGAAAAGTAGCAAGATAGCCCCTTCGGCACGCTTTGCCCCACTGAATCAACTCTACATCCTCAGAAAATTCACCAGTCTCACCCGTCCTTCAAGCTCGAAACCGTACCTCTACGGTCGCCGCCAACCCTCTTCGGTGCTCGTCAATACACAATCATTCACGGGCCATATCGCCCTGCGCTAGCACCTTGTGTCGAGCTAGAACTTGCCGTTGTCGTTCTGCCAAGACGACTTGGGCGCAATTGCTTCGATTGTGTCCCAGTGCTCTACGATCATTGCTCCGGCGACGCGGAAGAGATCGTAAAATGATGTGTGGACTCCGCGATTTGTACCTTCGCTAACCGTGAGCACGAAGTTCCCCGCGGCTAGCACACGATGCGTTTGCTCGTAATTCATCGAGGTGGCTTTGTCCGACACACCAATTTCCGGGCTGTACTCAGTGTAGTTTTCCGTTTCAATATACTTCGGAAGTAGATCCATCTTTTGTCCGATTAGCACATCTCGGACAAATGAACGAACGAGTTCTCGGTTGGCTTCAGTGAGTTCAGTGTCCGCAACCTCAATCTGGCCATCGACCATCGTGTGACCAGCTGAATTGGGGCCTTTACGTTCCTGAATGTTGTCCCAGTGCTCAACCACCTGCTCGCCTTCAAAGCGGAACACTTCAAACCCGATCTTCCTGGTAGCAAAGTCGTACTCAGTGTGAGCGAATACATAATCGCCGTCCTGAAAAGCACGCACAATATTAACGCGCGGAGACGTCTTTGAAATGCGTTTGAAAAGTGCAGCCAAGCCTTCTCCGCCCTCGTGCGTCTGCGGGTTGTGTTGAATGTATTTGCTCTGATTGACCACAGAAACAGCCGCTGGATCGCCGCTTTCAATACCTTTTAGCAACACTCGAATCTGGTCTGTTCTTTTGGTCATGCCTAGTTGATACCACCATATTCGAATTTCTGTGGCGACAACAGGGTAACGATGTTGAGGTGCACAGCAACCATTGCCCCCAAGTTGTGGTTTGCTTACAAGCCTGCTGTACAAGTATAGTCGGACAACAAGCTTGGTTGACAACCTCGCTAATGTGATCGAACCTATCTAGCAATGGATAGCCTAGAAAATCTATTCGCCCACTGCCGGTCCAAGCCTGGAGTAGTCGAATCAGTCGATCTAGAAGGTGACAAAAAATATTCCATACTCAATGGCTCGCTAGATTTCTTTGCCAGGATGCCAAAGGACGGAAGTTCTATATTGCTTCGATGCTCGGACATCAGGTTGACCGCACTCATTGGCAGCTCGCTCAAAGTAGAAAAAAGCGATAAAATTCGGTGGGAAACAGAGGGTTGGACCTGGGTTGAAGTCGACATCGGAGTCGGTCCGGACGACAGCACGATTCTCCAATTGCTGGATGATTCCTATAGCCTATTATATGTATCGGACAGCTTTGGTGACGACAAGAGGAATCTCGTCTCTCTAGTTGAATCCGAATTGGAAGAACAAGAAACGCTCGAGAGCTTGATTACGCGTTCAGGCCTACAAGATGAGCAGGGTTGCATCGTAGGCGAGTCTCAACTTGCGATACAGTTGCTCACGACAGCATCCTCTTCTACAGAACTACCTCTTGGAGCTAGCCGACTGGGCGGATGTCCCGACTTACCAGCTAGTTTCCCCTGGCCAGAACATCCGTCGGGGCGACCATTATCTTTTCTCGGACAACTCAATCTAGCAGATCTTGCAAACCTGGAATCTCCACTCTCCAAGGCAACAGGAATCTTGTACTTTTTCTCAGCCTGGGGGTGGCTAAATGACGAAGGCTCAGATCCGGACGTCCCCGAAGAGGAAGAAGAGCAACAAGCAGACTGGACTACCGTCGTTCTTGTGAATTCGACATCGCTTGTAAGGCGGACAACACCCGAGGGAGCGTTTGAGTATGGCTGGACAACCATAAGTCCTATTGAGACTCTCTCTGTACCTACGTCAACCCAGCTACGCGCTGCCCAAAGCTGGGACAGTGACAAGCAAGACGCCTTAGACTGGCAAGTGACCTATCCTTACTATGCCGTGCTCGAGCACAAGACCAAAGCAGCACCGAGACATTTGTTGTTTGGATATCCCAACACACTACAAGGTGATGCGGAGCTCTCCTTCGACAACCCGGTTTTGCTCATGCAGCTTGCTAGTGATGACGTAATGGAATCGTGCTTTGGCGATGGCGGATCGCTGTACTTTTACATTGCCCAAGCCGATTTGGATGTACTCGATTTCTCCCGAGTTCGAGTCGACTATCAATGTTAGGCTTTGAAAATGACACCAGAGGAACTGTTTTGGGAGCTAGCAGCCGAACTAAGCCACGAAGATGAGCGGGTCGTGGAGGGCACTATAATGGGCAGTCGTTGCCTTCGCGTTGGCAAGGAGTTTCTGGCTCTCGTGGACTACAAAGGCTCGGGCCTGGTGGTCAAGCTTCCCAAGGACCGAGTGTCCGAACTTGTCGACTCCGAAAAAGGGAACCCCTTTGGCCCTGGTGGCAAAATATTTAAAGAGTGGATCTCGATTCCCAAACAAAACCGTCGACAGTGGAAGGCGCTTTTGCAGGAAGGCGTCCGGTTTGTGGCCAAATAGTTCGAAGGTTCGTAAAGATTCACCCCTCTCGGACAAAACCATCAGTCGACTTTGGGGATTCGAATAAACTGCGAAGGCACCGCACTCGTCAGCCAGACACCATTGGCGGACATAAAGAACTCATGCCCAGCTTCGTGCATTTTCAGGGCATCCACAATCAAAACAACTGGCTTACCACGCCTTTGGCCAACTGCCTCTGCTG
>JAESTW010000258.1 GCA_016763395.1 Kofleriaceae bacterium | reverse complement strand
GCGTGAAGAGACTCGAGAGCGGCGGCTTGCGACGCTGATCGATGACTCGGGCAACCGCCTGCGCATCAAACAGCTTCGCAAGGGCTGAAGGCCCGGAGCGTCTCGGTTGAGATCGCTATGTCATGCACCTCATGGAGCTTCTCGCTGACCAAGATCGGCCGTGTATTGCCACATTGAGGCTAATTGGCGCAGCATTGGATGGATGAAGAACCCGGACAGAACCCGGAGTACTGTTCGCCGTTGCATCCGGTCGTCTGGGTGTCTATACACTGTCCGGGATTTCCGAAGGCGTTGCACACACCGAAGTCTGTTCCGCCGCTTTCTACACAGCAGCGAATAGCGGCCCCACCTGAGCAATAGCCAGTGTGGAGGCGTCCGCCACAGCTTGAGATACCCGTGTCGATGCACGTTCCTGCTTGCCCGGACACGTTGCAAGAACCGAAGGTTGGCTCAGGCTCAGGATTTGGCTCAGGATTTGGCTCAGGATTTGGCTCAGGATTTGGCTCGGGATTTGGCTCAGGATTTGGCTCAGGATTTGGCCCTGTGCTGGGCGCCTCATTCGTGAGCGTCAAGCGCACCGCATCCACAACCACTTGTCCCTGATCGCCTGGCGAGAAGCTGGCGTTATCATAGACCGAGATCATCTGATTGCCTCCGCTGGCAAATTCAAAGACTCCCAAGCGCGTCCAGCCGTTGGCTTGGCCTTGATCAACGACGGTCGTTGCGCTTTCTGAACCGTGAACGATTCGATATTCTGTCTCGCGGAATTGGCCAAAAGCTGGGTCGATGAAGACTTCGACTTCGTAGCGTCCGGGCTGATCGAGCTGGAGCATCCACTGTCCCCAGTTCGACGGATCACTGCTTTGAAAGGCGTTCGTCCACACGAGATCACCGCCTTCGCCTGATCCTTCTACACGGCGCCAGTACTTATTAGGACCGGCGAGGCGCAGGCAAGGGCTGGAGTTGTCAATCGTTCCGCCGGCGGCAGGAATGGACTCACACGAAGGAATTTTAGGGGGCGTCTTTGGTCCCGAGAACCAGTCAGTGGAAGCTCGTCCGCCTTCGGTGCTCAGTTCGATGTGCAGGTGATCGTTGTGGGGATGCTGACCGTTGTACCTGCGTGACTTAGTTCCGTCGGCACGCTCAGCTGTCCACTGCGTTCGATCCCAAATTATGTATTGGATACCGATTGACTCGGCGTTGGCGATGAGCCAGTTGCCAATTGGGTCGCCGGCTTCGTTGTCTGCACCACCGGACAAAGGAACCATTATATCAAGCGCGCGGCCGGTGCCGTGCACAGACATCTTTGAAGAGTTTCCGACAATGGCTCGGCAGCTATAGCCACCGACACTACTGACCTGCGGGAAGTTATCTTCAATAAATTGCTTTAACTGCCTGGCCCCTTCTCTCATTCCGCCGCTACACGAACCCGATCCGTTCCATGACCCGGCCCCCGTGTAGGAGACGTCTTGCTGGTCGCCGATGAGACTCACGTCTTGTGGGACGATCCATCGCCCCGCCGCTGCAATCGACCTCTTCTCGTCAGATTCGGCATCGTAAATCGTGCCTTGATCACAACCAGCACTTAAGTGCGCGGTGAGAGCAGCCAGAGACATCATCGCCACTAGACCGGGAAGTTGAGAACAAAGATGGGGTTTAATCATGCGGCCGTCCAGTGCAAGACCACAACCAGCATCACAATCCGATTTTAAGTGATTGATTACATGTAGTTATTGAATTGTTCAGACCAAAGAACGAGAACAAGCACAATATCTGGTGGGAGTCCCATCACCGAAACGGCGAAACTATCCCCTGGCTAATTCATCTTCCACTCCACATGTCCGGCCATTCAATCTACAGGGGTCCATGTCTCAGTCGCACCATGGTGAACCAGCATCCACGCGTTTCACGCCAACGCAGGACCTGCGGAGGATTCCGAAACGAATCGCCGAAGGTCGTGATTCGATGAGTATTGTCGAGCAGTCGATCCATGGCCGCACTCGCTCATAGCGGGTCTACAAAAAGTTCTCATATCTCATGAGCTTAGAGTGCATAAAGTGCTGATGGACCATTCCCACGCCGCGCTCAACGGCTCGCGCTGGCGAGCGTCTAGTCGTTCAAATCGCGGTCCCGCCCGGACTTGACGATAGCGGACGAAAAATCATGCGACGGGCCGGCAAATCAAAGGTGACTCGGAATTGGCTCAGAAATGATTTCCCAACCAGCCCATCATAAATGATGTCCTGAAACATGATTTGTAAATTTTCTTGGGTGATCTGAGGCAGATCAAACGCATAGACCGGGCCTGCCACTTGAGCAAAGTAGCGTGTATAAGAGTTATTCGTTTCATCCTGGCCTTCTACCCGACGAACTTTATCGCCACCGAGATCCACTTTTAGTGCTTCAGCATATCTCTCGTGCAAAATCAGGGATGCACTGCCGGTATCAACTTCGAGCCTGAGCTTCTTGCTCGCCACTGACATCGGCATAAAAACGCTCAGGCTTGGTCCATCGCGAGTCACGTTGATTGTGAGTTCGTGACCCACGTTCGCGATGTCTTTCATGCTTGAGTCGGTTTCGACTGTGAGCGTCTGGCTATTGTAATCGAGAGTGAAGGGAGTGTTCTCGAAGAAATTCAATGATAAGAACCCATCAATCTTAACGGACTTGGGGATAAAACGATCCATGTCAATCACGCCAACAGTGCTTTGCTCTTGCCTGTGTCCGGCGAGGGACATGGCACCAATTTGTGCAAGCTTCACGTCGACAACCTGTCCCGACATACGCTTGCCTTGAAAGCTATCTGTGATCGTGCACTGGAGTTCAGCGCACAGCGTTTCCGAGATGAGACTTACCCCAATGCCAGTATCTAAGATGAAGCGACGTCGCGTGCCTGCTACGACGACAGGGAAGACCGTCATGTGTCCGCCCACGAATTCAAAAGACTCCTGAACAGGCTGGCTCTCTGGAGCCTGGCCGATATCAGAATGGGGTGTTTGAGGTCCGGAAGCACAGCTACTGATAAAAAGGAGAAGCAGAACCACGTATACTCGCATGTTTCGTACTTTTCACAGTTCTGGGTCGCGATCACAAATGTCAGTTTTCGGACAACCGTTCGACGGGCGTCCGGACACCGGTGTCTCGCGACTATCTCGGTTATTCAACACACGCCGGACCTGGTTCGGAGCAGACACCTGCCTGTTGGGCTCCTCGAAAATTTCGAGACCAACCCAATACGAGCAGTATTTCGGCCAGTGCATGCACTTACATCCGTTTTGAGGCTCTTCGCCCAATAGCGAAGAGAGAAACTCTCTACTTCATAGAGCTAAGACCAAACATGTTGCCCTCGGTGTCTTGGCACAAGGTTACCCAGCCGAAGTCACCGATTGAGAATTTTGGTCTAACGATTTTGCCTCCGGCCTGAGAAACCCGAGCCTCTTCGACGGCACAGTCCTTGGTCGAGAAATACACGATGGTACCGCCCACTCCTGGGGACGCATGTTTGGACTTTGTTAATGCCCCGCCTGCCCCATAGACACCCATATCAGTAGGAAAGCTCATCATTTGGGACTGGCCTGTCGGATCGACGATTTCTTCAAGCTTGTGTCCTAGTACAGCTTCATAAAAGGACACTGCGCGCCCCAGATCGTTTACGTAGATATCAAACCAGCCAATTGCATTCATTTTTGTCATACTCAACTCCTTGCGTTGTAGATTCTGACTCTTGAATACCAAGGCGTACGGGGAGTGTATTGTAGATATCGGACATCGGCTATCAAACATCGAACTTTCGAGAATACTTGCCGGGCGTGTAACCTGTGGCTTTGCGAAACGAGTGTATGAAATGGGATTGGTCGGCGTACGACCATGTACCCTTACCATTCAAGGCCTGTTGCAAGCGCACCACTTTAAGAAAATCATGCGGCGTAAATCCGGTCGTTCGTTTGAGTGTTCGTTGTAGCTGGCGTGTCGAAAGCTCTGAAAACGCTGCCATGTCTAAAACGCTATGAATCTCGTCGAGGTTCTGAAATATCTTTTCCGTGACGGAGTTCGGCGCAACCAGCTTACGATCAATCAGCATTTCTACGAGCTCGGACAAAATCGGCAACTGATCTACAAAGTCTTTCTTTGACAGCGCGCGATTGATGTCGATCAAGGGAAGCTCGCCTGAATACGGAGTGTCCACCATACCGTAAGCAACCTGTTCAAGGTCACCTTGCCATACGCCGGGCAAAAATCGAATATTTAGGAAGTGAAATGCCCTGCCTAAGTTGAACTCTTCGGACACGGCGCGCAGTCTGGAAACCCCTGTGACTTTTGCATGCAATTGGTCAAACACGAGGTAAGTGCATGCATCAGGCAATGCGTGAAAGCGATAGTCATTGGGCAACACGCCGTCTGTCTTAAGTTCCAAAAATCGATGTACGATTCCACGCAAATGGCTTGGTGGCTCTGCCTCGACAAACTCTACGGACTCTACGGCTTTCTCTTTAGCGTTTCCTTTTGGGCTGTACATTGCTTTTCTTCTTCCGTTATGTCGTACCAGACGCACATGGTAACAGTGCAATTGGGCTTGTTCCTCAGTCGCTTCCTCTCCTTCTTCCTGCCGATGGTTGTGCTCTGGGGATGTGGAGGCCATCAGAGCTTGTCATCGCGTGTGACTCAATCCCAGAACTTGGTCTTTCGGGTGTTCTCAGCTGTGTTGAGGGCGCAACTCCCAGTTCTAACCCTGCTTGCCTGGTTGACAGCTGCCTAGGTGGTTTACCTAGTCTGACAGCGACCCTGTCTTGCATCTCGGGAGTGACTGGAGTTGTTCTCGATTAGCTCCGCTGATCATCGAGAAGCCGATAGCCAATCTCGCGGGCGTGCTTCGCGGGCTCGCCTATGTTGAGCGGACAAGACCAAAACCGCGACGACAAGTGACAACTCTGCGGTACAAAACTTAAGAGCACAATTGGACTTAGAATCAGATAATTGTGAGATTCCCCCCGAGCATAGTCTTTCAAAAAATCGTCGCATTGAATACAGTAAGTTGATGTCATGGCCTGCCCGATTTCCGATAATGTTTATCGCACTATTTATAACTCTTGCGACTCAGTCATCGGCCTGCAGCAATAGCGAACTTGACGCCTGTATCCGTGATTGCAAGAAGAAGCTCAAAGAAGAGGTGGCTGCGAGTTGTAACAACGATGAGCACTGCATCAAGGCATCACCCGCCCGACCAGAGACCTGTCGACCATTGTGCAAGGGAAGAGAGCGCGCTGGAAACGTGAAACCTGCGCTCCAACAGGCCTGTGATGATGGCAATCATCAGGCCTGCGCCTCGGTCGCCAGCAAACTTATCGAAGGCCAACCTGACGACCAACGTCGAGCCGCCAAACTCAACGAGTCGGCATGCGCACACGATATTGCGTCGGCTTGCTTTGGCCTCTCCACCGCGTACTTTCTTGGACGTGGAGCTCCACTGAACAAGATGAAGGCGAAGGCACTCGCCGAGAAGGCCTGCGATCTTGGCTCGAACGAGGGCTGTCGCCTCGCGGAACTCTGAAGAGTCGCTGGCTCGGGCGGACGAAAACCTGAAAAAGTTGAGAAATGAAAAGTCAACAAAACGACTTACTTTGTACTCCACGACACATTTTTGACGGTCACTGTGTCCGAGCTTCGTATTGATCACCGTCGAGCTAATCTGGCTCAGATCGACTC
>JAESTW010000257.1 GCA_016763395.1 Kofleriaceae bacterium | reverse complement strand
TTCAAACCGGATGAATGAAGTCATGAAGGTTCTCACCGTCATGTCGACAATATTCATCCCACTGACCTTCCTGTCCGGCTTGTACGGCATGAATTTTGTATGGATGCCCGAGAGAGACTGGAAATGGTCGTATCCTATATTACTCGGGGTCATGGCGATGATCACAATCAGCCTTTTGCTCTACTTCAAACGCCGCGGCTGGTTCAAACGGGGGTAGGCAGGGAGCCCGAGGCCTTCGGCGTAGTGGAAGTATTGTTAGAACCCGCATTCGATGGTATTTTCTCTCTTATGAAACTCGCAAGCCTTTTCCCCATTCTTCTGGCCTGCTCTAGTCAAACTTCGGGTAGCGACACGCCAGATGCGGAAGTCGAAATTGACGTCGATGCACAAGTCGCGTGCACGGAAGAGCCCTGCCTTGATTTGCCTCTCATGGGATTTCAAGTCAGGACCACAGGTATAGAGATTGCTGCCGGACAGGACGTCGAGTACTGCGAAATCGCACAACTGCCCGGCGACGCTAACGATACCTATTACGTTACTGGCTTCGAAACAAAGATGACTAGCAGTAGCCATCACCTCATCGTCGCGGCAGTGGAAGAGGGAAATGAATCCGGTCTAACCGTTGGCCAGCGTTACAATTGCATCGGACCTTCCCTGCCAGGTGGTGGGGATGCCCTGCTCGCCGTGACTGGTGCGCAACAGATCTACAGCCGAGAAGACTACCCAGCTGGCATTGGCCGCGTTTATAAGGGCGGACAATTTCTGGTCATGAACTACCACTACCTAAACGCAAGCGAGACTGCGATCGAAGCGCGATCTGCTGTCAATTTTCACCTTGGAGGTGAAGAAGACATCGCGCATATTGCTGGCTCCATCGGATTCTACAACTTCCTCATCAACACACCCGCCGGACAAAGTGCTTCCTTCACCAAATCTTGTACTTTCGACAAAGACGCGATGGTGTTTCAACTTACTCGCCACACCCACCAATGGGGAACCGACTTTCCCGTCCGGTACAAAGGTGGCACGAAGGACGGAGAGCTCATTTACACCAGTCCGAACTACGAAGACGCCGACCACACCTTTGACGAGCCTGTGCTAGTCAAGGCCGGGGAGGGCTTCGAATGGACATGTAACTACCAAAACACCACAGACTCGTCCTTGCGATTTGGGGTCACGGCCAGCGATGAGATGTGCATCCTCTTCGGACAAATCTACGATCCAGAGACCTTGATGCCGACAGACCAAGGCTGCAACTAAGCTCGATAGCCAATTGGGTGTCGGAACCTCGATAGAGCTACTCAAATACCGAGCGTAGAGTGTCGTCTACGCCGGATATAGAACAAGAAGACTAGCAGCCCTATCCACCAGGTTGCTGCCGATCCGTCGGCGATCTGGCAACCAGTGTCTTTATTCTCCGGCTCCGGTTCAGGTTCAGGCAAGGGCGGAAGTAAGGTGAATCGCATCGCATCGAAGACCAACTTCGTATTGCCCTCGTTGGCCTCGCCAGTATTGTCGTCGAGGCGAATCGATTGATCACCGCCAGAAGCAAAGGTGAACTCGCCAAGACTAGACCAGCCATTCGCTGCGCTCTGATTGAGCGCTACTGCTGTCGCTTGTCCGGCGTGACGAACTAAGTACGAAGCACTCTCAGACATCCCCCAGGGAGACAGGATATGGGCCTCGACTAGATAGTTCCCCTCCTGGGAAAAGTCTAGCGTCCACTGTCCGAAGTTTCCAACGGTGTCCGCGTCGGTGGTATGGGTCCACAAAAGCGACATGTCGTAGCCCTCGTTCTCACGTCGAAAAAACTCAGGGCTACCTCCAGCCACAAAGCACTCCCCGGACTCGTCGAGTATCGTTTCTGTTTCAATTCGAGCGCAGGGCTGACAGCTGTCGCCGCAGCTGAGCGCTAGTAAGTCATCAATCGTGCCATTGAAGGTATTAACGTCAACCGTGTTTTCAGTGATACCGGGTAACACAGCCGAACTACTGTATTGATGAAAGGACCACTGGGACCAAGGCGCGGGAATATTCGGACATTCTTGGGTGTAGTGGGCGATCCACAACGGGTACTCGGTGAAATCAGCACTGTTTAACGTATCTCGCCAGAAAAACCGTCCGGTGTAAATAATCGGACGAACGCCGAGGGCAGATTCAACATAGACGAGCCATTCTCGCACTCGAGCGGCGATCATCTCAGCCGATAGGTTGCCGCTATCTTCGACGTCCAGCATCGGCGGCAGGTCTCCACGTTGAAAAGGACCAAGTTTGTCCAGGAATATGTTGGCTTGTGTGAGAACATCTTGCTCAGGTTGAAAGCGTTGGTAGGCCCCGCGCAAAATACCGGCGGCTTTGGCTTCTGACCAGTTCTCCTCGAATTTAGGATCAATATCGTCGATTCGTCGGCTGATCTGAATATAGGCAAACTTCACATCTGCATCGGCGAGCATCGTCCAGTTGATGTCTCCTTGATACCTGGATACATCAATGCCAAAGGTTGTCTCTGTGCCCGGACAAGTGACGACTGCCGAGGACAGAGTCTCCAATTCGTCGCCTTCTGGGATGTCTAGAGATGTACAGGACGAGCCGGCAATGGCAATAGCGATAACAATGAAGAAGTTCACTGCGAAGTTTTCCGAATTCATAAGCGGGCTCAAATAGGTTGTTCAGAGCAGCGATACTGCCCTGGAAAGCCAAGTCACAGACTGTGGCAGTAGTACGCTAGAAGTACTCAAAACCTGGGCAGCCACGAGGCATAGGGAGTTGCATATGATCGTCGCTATAGGCAGGTAATCCGGCTCCCGCTCTGTCCGAGAAGCTCTCGGAGCCTGCTTCAGTATTGCTTTCCATACCGTCGTTAGTTTTTCTCAAGTGCTCACCTGAACCTATAAAGCGGACGTTCTCCAAGTCCATCGTGAAACCATTAAATGCGTTGTACGCAACAAAAGAGCCGCCTGAACGATCGTTGATAATATCGGTGTCTCGAATGACGATACTTTGCATCTCGTGCCGCCTGTCCGGGTTTCCTGCCTCGGTAGCAAAGCCGATAATGTTGGAGTTGGCACTAACGGCACCCTGCTCGAACAGGCTATTGGTAATGACTAGCTCGCCACCCTCTGAAATATCCATCTCACGACTATCGATTCCATCAAGTGATGCGGACACGGAGCAGTGAAACTCCATACGCTTGGCTCGAGACTTCATGTTGTTGCCTTCGTTTTGCGCACGCAAGAAGAGGCTGTAGTTGATGATGACGTTGTCGACGTCCGCACTAAAATAGGTATTGTGAGTGAAACCAGGGTCCAGCGGAGAACCGTTTGCTTCGAACCTAGACCAATCAATGCGAATGACTCCTTTGCCACCGAGAATGCCGTTTTGGTTGTTGTGGAAGTACACATAACTCAAGTTTAGGTTGCCCAACCCTTGATCTCGGACGGCAGCGCCATTGCGACCTTCCTGCTGGGAGATCTTGGCATCGGAGACTTCAATATTGGAGATGCTTATGTCTCGTCCGAGGTTAAGAAAAGTTCCTTTGCTCTGGCATACCTTGTTTTGCAAATGGGGCCGTCCGCACACGCCGACAATCTCTATGTCGGACAGCGTCGCTGGGATGACTCCGCACTGATTGTACGCCGGGCCATCGCCGACAATTTCGATCCAGTCTCCCGACGAGACCTGGCTAAGCGCGTCGGCCAAGGTGTTGACGTCACAGCCAGCTCGGGTATCGCCGCTGTGGCAAACCCGGACAACAGTGCGTCCCTCGAACTGGCCAAGATCGCTAGCGTCGGTAAAGGGACAGTAGGTCAATACAGGTGACATACTCGGAGGTAGCAAGCCACTTGGGTTCTCTCCACCCCCATCGGGGGTACTGCCACCGTCGATCTGTGGACTGTCGCCAGCATCCTGTCCGGGACCTGCGGTAGAGGAATCACTGCAGCCAACCGCCCATAAGGGGAGAAGCATGGCGAGGCTGAGGCCCCAATATTTCGAGTACAATGTACCTCTGGTAGACATGACAAAAGTGTAGCGCGTTGCTCCTTGCAGATGTTTGCTGAAGAGTAAAGACTGGTGTGGTTGTATGTACGCAGTGAGTTGGCGAGTTGCATTGTTCACTGTGGGCCACTCTAAACACCCGAAGATCTGGACAATTGAGGCGAGATCGAGAAACTTGTGTGGAAACTGCACGCCGCGTGGGGACCCACTGATGGGATGGAGTATCCCAGTTGTACCGGCTAGTGCTTTCCTTATTCATGGCTAGGTTGAACGCATCATCGGTCCAACGAAACTCAATCCATAGAGGAAAACACAATGAATCAGAAACACAAAGCATCCCCACCGGACTTACCACGATCGGACTGGCCGGCTCATGCGAACTTTCCCAGCCAAGCACTTCTTCTTGGTTCACACGAGAACTTCAGAGACATTAGCAGGCACCTGGTGAGGGAGTCGATGCAGGCGTGGGCTTTGTCGCCAACGCGAGCACCCCGTGTTGATCTGGCAAGCCTCTTTCGGCGATGGAAACGTGGAATGAAGAGTCATGAAGGCTACGAAGAGGGAAAATTGTACCCCTATTTAGACGCCAAGTACGGGGTGAGCATGGCTGTTTTGGAAATGCATCACAGGATTATCGGACAAGTCGAGGAACGGGTGTATGCGGCAGAGAGTGAAGGTGATGCGCTGAAATTCGCTCACGCACTGAAACAACACGATGAGGTACTGGTTCCGCATCTTGCACAAGAAGAGGAGATGGTAATTCCTCTCCTCTTGGCATTGAAGCCAAAAGAATTTGCGAGATACAGCCGTGGCCATATCTCGGGCCTGCTGCGTGAATTGGCGATGGAAGAAAAGGAGATGAAGGACAATGGGTAGAATGTATGACGACGTTTGGCGGGTTTCTGAGGAGAAGACACGGGTTGATGACAAGGGCGCATTTGTCCGAGGTGTGACGAAGTTTCGCCACAGCATCTCCCGTGAGACCGGGGCAGAATTTCCACCTGAGAAAGGCCGATACCACCTGTGGGTGGCTCACAATTGTCCGTGGGCCCATCGTACGGTGATTACACGCAATATCAAAAAACTCCAAGAGGTCATTGGAGTGAGCGTTGCCCACTATCATCGAGACGAAGACGGTTGGTGGTTCTCGGACTCGATTGACGATTTACTGCCCGTGAAGAAGTTCCCTCTGCACCGTCTGCACACCATGTCCGGCGCACACTACACAGGTAGCGCAACCGTTCCGGTGCTCTGGGATCGAAAGTTGGGAACGATCGTTTGTGACGAATCCGCAGAGATCATCCGCATGCTCAACAGCGAGTTTGGTGAATGGAGCGAGGGCACGGTCGATTTGTATCCAGAGCCACTTCGAAAGGAGATTGATGAAGTCAACGAATGGATCTATTCGGGCATCAATAACGGCGTCTATCGATGCGGCTTCGCGCGAAGTCAAGATGCCTATGAAGAGGCTTTTGCCAACCTCTTTGCCAGCTTGGACCGTGTAGAAGAACGTTTGGCTCAGCATCGCTACGTAGTGGGCAATCAAATTACCGAGGCGGATGTCCGGCTCTTCACGACCCTTGTTCGCTTCGACGCTGTCTACTTTAGTCACTTCAAATGCAACCGCCAGAGAATCTCGGATTTTGCAAACCTTGGTGAGTACGTTCGCGACCTTTACCAAACGCCTGGATTTGGTGAGACAGTTCGGACAGACATCTACAAACTTGGATACTACGGACGAAGTCAGCGCCTCAACCCAAGCGGAATCATCCCCATAGGTCCCGCCCTTGATTTCGACAAGGCTCACAATCGAGCAGATCGCTCGTGGTCGTAGCAGCCGACGAGCGTTCCTAGATCTTCTTCGTCTTGGAGCGGTGTCCCTATTGTGAGTGTAAAGCTCCGTAGCCGTTCTTCGCTGCGGAGCTTTCGTGCGCTCAACTCTTCAGCAATGTGATCATCAACACAGGAGGAATCCAAAATCCTCAATAGTGGTTGACAGGAGCGCGGCTTAGGTTAACACTGTTCACCTCGTGTCGACACGTGACTCAATTTTGGCTGCGGCCCACAGTATTTATCTTAACGATGGACTACTTGGGCTCAGCATGCGTAAGGTCGCGAGTCAG
>JAESTW010000256.1 GCA_016763395.1 Kofleriaceae bacterium | reverse complement strand
ACCGAATAGCTCTACGCGTATGCGAGCTGTGGACTGCACCGTTATCTTGGGATGCTGCGTGCGTGCATCCTAGAGAAAGAGAAAGAGCCACAGGACCACCATTCCGGCAATCATCGCGGCTGCAGCATTGCCGGTGCGCCACCCAATGAGCGCAGCCACAGCGGCACAAAGAAAGCGCACCTCCATCGTACTGCCGCCGTTATTGATGACAGCGGAGACAGCCAGAGGCGGCAGTACAACAACAGGGACAAAGCGCAGCACTCGGGTGAGCAGCGGGTTAGCACCTTCGCCTGCAGCTACAAGGAAGGAGGCTCGCAGGGCAAAAGTAGCAACGCCGACCATGATGATGAGGGTCCAAGTCATTGTGTACATCTTTCGCAGAGGAGCCCAGCGCAGAGGCCGGCCGCTGCCGCTGGCAAGAGG
Source organism: Kofleriaceae bacterium (assembly GCA_016763395.1). Taxonomy (GTDB): domain Bacteria; phylum Myxococcota_A; class Polyangia; order Haliangiales; family Haliangiaceae; genus NORP324. The sequence continues at coordinate 3,946 of JAESTW010000256.1, read as the reverse complement.
GCAGTACTGTAGGGCAAATCGCGTCCGAGCAGAAAGACGCCAATCGAAACTGCCGCTGCTGTGGTCGTGGGCCAGTCGCGAATATGCGGCACAACCATGGCGACAAAAGCCAATCCAACCGAGAACTCGAGAGAAAGGTTGGTGGGCATATTGCTCGCGAGAGTTAGGCCCAAAACCGTGCCTACTTGCCATGCAAGCCAGATCGCAGTGCCTGCGCCAATAAAAAACCATGCCGTACGTGTCGACGAATCTTTTCGGGATTGCGCAGTGGTCACGCCAAAGGCAGCATCGGTCAACAGGTATGCAACGAGTGACCGCGTCGTGAGTGCCTCATCGCGAACCTTGGGTGAGAGCGCGGCGCTGTACATCAAAAATCTTAAATTCACCAAGACCGCGGCACCAAAGACAAGCATCATCGGCGTTCCGTGCTGGGAGAGCTCCATCGCAGTGAGCTGTGCCGCTCCCGCAAAGACAATCGTCGACGCCCCGAGAGTCTCAAACGCGGACATCTTGGCATTCTGTGCCGCAATGGCGGTGACAATGGCAAAGGGCACCATGCTGAGCGCAAATGGTGATCCCAGAATAATTCCTAGACGAAAATTATTGCCCTTGCTCAAAGCGACATTTCCATCATTAGGTCACCGCGTTGATACTTTGGGTGTTGTCCGGACTGCGTCACGCGAAAGCCCATCTTGCGGTACATCGAAATTGCCGGGGTTAGGGTCGAGTTGGTAATCAAGAAGAGCGTTTCGATACCCATGCTGCGGGCCCGCTCGAGGGTCGCAAGCATGAGAGCCTTGCCAATCTTTCGCCCTTGGTAGCGGGCTGTAACTGCCATCTTTGATAGCTCCCATCCTTCTTTTTGCTTCAAGATCGCGCAGGTGCCGACAATGGTTTCATTGATTCTCGCGAAGAGAATTACGCCGCCGTCTTCGATGATGCGTTCTGGATTCCAGAGCACTTCTCGATCGACAGGCTCGACCTCAAAGTACTTTTCTAACCACTCCACGTTGAGATCACGGAAGTGCTCACCAAGTGCTGGTTCAAAATCGATAATTTCAACTGCATCCATGAGGCGAGCCGCTCGATGCTCGGACGCGCGCTCGCTTAAGCTTTGCACCGTCAGGGCCTGCTCGATGCCTTCCAATGCCGCGAGAATATCGACACCACCGTACTCCACAACATCGCGAATGCTCGCTTCAATGTCACTCCAGATGTCGCTGAGAAGAGGCAGCAGACTTCGTCCTTTGTCGGTGAGTTCAAGCAGCCTGCGCCGAGCGTCTTCGCTATCTTCGCGGGAGGTGGTGATGCCTCTTTTACTCATCGCCGCCGCGGTTTGGCTGACTGCCGCATGGGTGAGTCCGAGCTGTCGCGCACAGTCGCCAACGGTCTGCGCACCATGGTCAGCCAGCAGTCGGTAGACCGGAAACCATCGCGGTTCGAAGTCGATTTCGGTCATTCGGTAGACCTGTTGTCCACTCGCCATGATTCGATCACTGAGACGCCGCAACCGGCTCCCGAGGGCTAACACTCCGAGTTCTCTAACAAAATCCATTTAGATACCTAATCTGTAATGACTTACAGATCTTGTATAGTGATTGTTAAGACGAAAGTCAACCCATGCGAGTATCGGCCTCCACTCAGTGTGTACATTGCCGAAACGAGAAAAGGGCCACGACGAGAGTATTCTACGTTGGCCCTCTACCGATTCCTGCGCTTGCTCTACATGAAAAGCGTATATGAGGTAAGTCTGACAGCACCAATACGACTAATTCGGAGCGAGACTCCCGAGCCCAAATCATGATCCGAGAAAAATTGCATATGTTTCGTTCCCTAACTCTTCTCACTTTTTTGTGCCTGTCCGCTTTTGCTTGTAGCAGTGACAGTTCCCCGACAGTCGACGCTGGCGGCGGTGATGGTGGACTTGTTTGCATAAACCCAGTGACAGATTGCACGAGCCCTCGACCGTGCTTCTCATTCAGTTGCGTCGATTCCGCTTGTGTTGAAGTTCCGGTCGCTGAACAAACCCCTTGCGGCGACTCCACTGAGATAGCCTGCAACAAGGCGGACACCTGCGATGGTGCCGGAGTTTGTCTTCCCAACCTAGCCGCTGTGGGGGAGTCTTGCGGAAGCAGTTCTAGCTCAGTCTGTGATGCCCCGGACACCTGTGATAATAGTGGAATTTGCCAACGGAATCATCAACCTGTCGATACGGTTTGTGGGGATGCGAGTGCCAGCGACTGCGATCAACCGGACAGCTGTAATGTCGATGGAGTTTGTGCGAGAAATTTTCGTCCTGGAATTGTCTGTGGAGATCTGACCGACACGATCTGCAACCGTCCAGACATCTGCGACACCAACGGTAGCTGTGTTCCTACTCTTGCTCCTGTGGGAACTGTCTGCGGAAACCAAGCGAGCAGCGACTGTGATAGAGCGGACAGTTGTGACGGCGCTGGAATTTGTTCAGCCAATATCCCGGCTGCTGGCACCTCCTGTGGAGATACTAGCAACGACATCTGTGATGCTCCTGACAGCTGTAACGGCGCTGGCGCCTGTCTCAGTAACTTCGACTTGGCTGGCACTTCCTGTGGAAACGCAACGAACGAAGACTGCAACGCACCAGACAGTTGCAACGGTAGTGGAACCTGCCTGAACAACCTGGCAACTGCCGGATCTTTGTGTGGAGACTCCACCAATGATGGCTGCGATCTTCCAGACACCTGCAACGCGATCGGCGATTGTAACGATAACTTCGTAGCGGCTGGAACTGCGTGTGGAGACTCAAGCAGTGGTGATTGCGATTTGGCGGACTCTTGCAATGGCCTGGGGACCTGTGCCGACAATTTCTTACCCGTAAACACCGCGTGTGGGGATCCAAATCCAAGCGATTGTGATAACGCTGACACTTGCGATGCCGTCGGTAGTTGCCAGGACAATATTTTCAACCCTCCGTGCTTATAAGAATTTATCGGAGTCGAGAACCCCGAGTCCAGATCCACCGTCGGTCTCAACCAACAATGGGAGACTTCCCAACCCAGTAATCTGGACGAAGGCGATGTGGCCAAAGACTTCGTTTGTGGATGAGAGCGCGGGGTTCAGTGCTTCTGGTCACTCGGTCTTGACGCAAAACTGACGACGAATGACAGTCCGCTGACACAGGAGCGCGTAGAGTCTTGGAATGACAGCCCGTCGGAAACGAGAGTGGACCGAGTTTGCCCAATTCCGCACATGGCCCTTTATTGGAGTACATCTTGTCGCCATTGGTGGCGTGATTTATAGCGGGTGGTCCTGGAGCGGCTTCGCTCTAGCCATCGGATTATACTACGCGCGCATGTTCTTTGTGACGGCGGGCTATCACCGTTACTTTAGCCACCGCAGCTTCAAAACCTCTCGCGTCTTTCAATTCATTCTGGCTCTCGGTGGATGTTGTACGATTCAGAAAGGTCCCTTGTGGTGGGCCGCAAATCATCGACATCATCACCGCGCGTCCGACCAAGAGGACGACATTCACTCTCCCGTCGTCCATGGATTCTGGTGGTCTCACCTAGGGTGGGTTTTGGTCGAAGATTATCAACACACCGCTTGGGACGATATTCGCGATATGGCCAAATTCCGTGAGCTGCGATGGCTCAATCGCTACGACCTGGTTCCCGTCATCGCGATGGCTCTCCTCCTTCAAGTGTTCTGGGGTTGGCATGCCTTGCTCTGGGGATTTTTCGTATCCTCGACTTTGCTATGGCACGGAACGTTTACAATTAATTCTCTTTCGCATGTTTTTGGAAGTCGTCGCTACGATACAGGCGATGCCAGTCGCAACAACTGGTTCTTGGCAATTGTCACAATGGGTGAGGGTTGGCATAACAACCACCACCACTATATGAACTCCGCCAATCAGGGCTTCTTCTGGTGGGAGATAGACATGAGCTACATCCTTCTGCGAATCCTT
>JAESTW010000255.1 GCA_016763395.1 Kofleriaceae bacterium | reverse complement strand
TCCTCTGGCTAGAGACTCACGAGCATAGTCCTCTTTGAGTTCTCTTGGAACCACGTGGGTCGTTCCACTCATTGCATCGAGCGCTCGAACGATACGTCGCTCTACCTTCGCAACGCCCTTTTCGTGCCTATTTTTGCGAGGAAATATAGACGCCAGTGCCTTGGTGTCCGGTAACGGCAATTCCTGTCCGTTGGTAGAGGACATTATCGAAGCCAGTGACAATACCCGATCGCCGTGATCTGCAGCCGCCAGCTGCCCAATCATGCCGCCCATAGAAAATCCAACCCAGTGCGCCGCGCCGATACCAAGCTCATCGAGAATGCCGACTGAGTCCAATACCAATACGTCTAAGTCATAGTACGCATGATCTCGAATACGTGTCCGGCGTCCCATCTTGGAACTAACAATATGTCTTAGGATACCTTTCGGCGTACCATCTGTGTACGAAGACTTTCCCGAATCCCGATTGTCAAGCGAATGAGATAGTATCCAGCATCGACGATGGCCTGGCACATCTCGAGTGGCCAATAGATACACTGCACCGCCATCCCGGTCACGAGCAGAACGGCGGGATTGCTGCTATCGCCGAAGCACTCGTAATAGAGCTCAGCTCCATTGCGTTGGGCAACGCCAGAAGTACAAGGACATAGCACGGGAACTTCCTCAGTTTCGGTTAATATCATACACTTACCTTACTTAAGTGACAAACTATCACGTTTAGCCCGAGCATCCAACCAAAAGGTGACACTTTGTCACCTTTACACTACCGGCTAGGGTACTGTGCTCATCAGCCATGAGCAATGCCCACGATTTACGACGCAAACCAGAGCAAGCGAGAAGTCGCGATCGTGTCAATACGATTCTAGCCGCGGCCTGTCGTCTAATCGTGCGCCAGGGTCATGCGCCACTCAAGATGAGTGATTTGGCAAAAGAAGCCAAGGTTTCCCTGCCCTCAATCTATCGATACTTCCCGGACAAAAAGGCGATTGTCCGGGCGCTCGCAACCGCTAGCTATGAGAAAGCTCACCAGCAAACTGCCGACTCCATCGCTCAACTTGCAGAGGGGGCAACTATCGAGGAGGTTTGTACAACTCGCCTGCACATGTATTTTCAATTGGTACGAAAAGACCCCATTGAACGATATCTGCGAGCCGCGGTTCTCTCAGACCCGGAACTAGAAGAACTCGACCTAGATGCGGCCCGCCAGGATGCAGCCATGATTGAGCCACTCTTACAAATACACTTCGGCGAACTAAAGGGAAAGTACGGAACCGCGGAGCTGGCACTACTTCTTACCTATCTGGCTGGAGCCTCTGCACGCCTTGCATCACTAGTCGAGGACGAGGAAGGCGATAGGTTGGAAGCAGCCTACATAGCCGTTGCGCTTCGGATGCTTCACATCGGCTAGTTGGCTTCGGCTCACCCGGAAACCAAAGCAGCATGCTCCCGTGTTGAGTATTGCCAAAGTCACTTTGTTGGCCAACATATAGATCGCATCGGGATATCGAGCGTATTTATCAACATGCAAGCCCAAACATCTCTGTTCACTGCAGCCTTATTGCTTTCAACGCTATCTCTAACAGGCTCAGTGGGGGATGCAGAAGCCAAGAAAATGCGCGTTCCCAAGGTACAAATCGCCGTACTTTTGGATACCTCAAGCAGCATGGACGGCCTTATCAATCAGACTAAGTCTGAGCTTTGGAGCATCGTCAACCGCTTTAGCGAGTCGAGCCTACATGGTCTCACTCCCGATATCGAAGTAGCCCTCTACGAATATGGCAAAGACTCGATTCCCTCCGGTGAAGGCTACCTGCGAATGGTTAGCGCATTCACCACCGACCTCGATCACGTGAGTGAGGAGCTCTTTGCTCTCCGGACAAATGGTGGCAGTGAATATGCCGGACTTGTCATTGACCGCGCGGTCGATGGTCTCACTTGGAGTTCCAATCCCTCAGATTACCGGACAATCTTCATCGCCGGCAACGAAGAATTTACCCAAGGCCCGATGCCCTATCAAAAGGCTATTGCGCTAGCGGCCGGTAAAGGCATTATCGTTAACACCATTCACTGTGGAAGTTTTCAACGTGGCATTGATGGCAAATGGCAACACGCGGCCAAGATCGGCGAAGGTAGCTTTTTGACGATTGAGCAAAACCATCAAGTTCAGCAAATCGCGACTCCCTTCGACAACGAGATCGCTAGCCTCTCAGCCAAAATAAACAAAACCTACATCGGCTATGGTCGTGAGGGTGCCAAGAAGCTCAAGCGCCAACGCAGTCAAGATCGAAATGCTGAGATGATGGGAGCAAAGAGTGTCGCCTCTCGGGCCAAGACCAAGGGCGGTGGCTCGTACAAGAACTCGAGTTGGGATCTAGTAGACGGCGTTGAAGAGGGAGAAGCTTCTCTTGACGACATGGCGCCAGCGCAACTTCCCGCAGAGATGCGCAAAATGAACAAGAAGGAGCGAAGGGCATACGTTGGCAAGAAGTCCGCTCTTCGCAAAAAGCTTCAAGCGCGAATCACGACTCTCAGTGCCAAGCGAGATAAGTTCATCGTAGTGGCGCGCAAAAAAACCTCGGCCAAAGACAAAGCCAGTACCTTTGAAACCGCCGTCATCAATACTGTGAACAAGCAGATGAGGCGCAAGGGCTACAAGTTCAAAAAGTAAGCCTACCTCGGCTCCGGCATCGGACACTAGAAGGATGGCGGCCGGACAGCCCCAGTTAGATTGCCCAAATCCAAAACACGTACCCTAGGTTGACCAAACGGGTAGGATCCTTCTTCGCCACCACGCGCTTCGATGAGCGCGATGGGCTCACCAAGTGGATCCAACGCTACTTTGCCGCTACGACGTCGAAATGCACAACATTCGCTAGGACTCCATCTTCCCAGCCGCCGACTAGTAACTCATCAGACTCGGCCATAAGCGCCGCGGCTACTTTTCCTTCGAAATGTGCTACCCGGCCCGCTTCGGACGCAAACAGATCAAAGATGGCAAAGCTATGATCATCGCTCTCTGAGCGCATAGCCATCCAGTACACCGTTAGCGGTTCCCCCTTGATAACAAGTTCGCATCCTCCTTTCAGAAATGCTGCTAGCTTATCCGCTTGTCCGGGTTTCGCTTGCAGTGATATGAAAGTCGCTTTCGACACTTCGGTCGCTTCATCGGGGATTTTAGTAGCGATTGTTTCAAAGTTGACAATATTGGCGACTACGCCATCATGCCATCCATTTTCCACGAGTACACTAGCATTCTCCTCAAGCGCCCCAGCGACCTTACCGGCAAAGTGTGCCGCCCGTCCCTCCTGTGATGGGAACAAGTCAAAAATCGCAAACGCGCTTTCTTCGTCTTGCCGTTTGAGTGCGTACCAATGTGGTGTAAGTGGCTCGTTTTCTACAACCATGTCACGCCCAGCGGTCAAAAACTCCTGCAGGCTCGAGCTTTGTCCTGGAATTGCCTGCATTGGGATATAGGTAGCTTTCTTCATCATCGGTTCTTTCGGTTGTTGGTAAGTGTTATTCTTATTCGCTTCAAGCTGGCTGGATTGCGAGTGGGGGGTACTGCCACAAGCGGCCAACGTTGTGAAAACTAATAAGGGGATACAGCGCTTAGAGAATATAGTAGTCATGTAAATCCTTGTTTGATGAGCCAATTTGCCCTGAACTCAATCTAGAGCAAGAAGCGAAATGCATCCAATATCGCTTGTTTATGGATTGATAACCGCCAGCAATGGTGGCTTAATCTGTTGGATTCACCGGCATTTTGAAATTTGAGAGGGCAATATGGAAGTTAGCCAAGCAAGATATTTTCTAGCGGTAACAAGAGCTGGTCATTTCACTCGGGCCGCTGAGCGCTGCAATGTTTCACAGCCAGCATTGACTAGCTCCATCAAGAAGTTGGAGAACGAACTGGGAGCTCCACTTTTTCACCGGGATCGAAAGGGGCCGAGTTTGACGGTTCTCGGACGGATGATACTGCCCCACGCTGAGCGCTTACTCGAATCGAGCGTAGCGGTGGTCGACGCAGCAGAAGATTTCGGACGACTGAAAAACGTGCCACTTCGTATCGGTGTTCTCACCACCTTGGGCCCATCAAGACTCGCACTTGCTCTAGAAGTGTTTCGCACACAAGCCCCTGAAGTAGAACTCGAAGTCCATATATTGGAGCACCGCGAGCTAATCCGAAAACTAGAAGAAGCGGAGCTGGAAGTCGCCATTGGGACAAACTCACTCTCCGACTCCCCTGACTGGCTGATTATCCAAGAACTCTACCAAGAGAACTATGTTGTACTTCTGCCTCCAGGCCATGCGCTCTGTGCTCTAGAGTCGATCTCTCTGGCTGAGCTAGATGGCTTAGACTACATTGACCGTTTGGCCTGTGAGTTTCGTGACTTGGTTGTAGAATGTTGCGGTTTACAAAACGTCCGACTCTACGCAAGTTACCGGACAACAAGTGAAGCGTGGATCGAATGCTTGGTTAGAGCGGGAATCGGATTTGCGTTTATGCCAGAATTTTCAGTTTTGTCACCGGACGCGATTACGCGTCCACTTCTGAAACCGGCTCTCAAACGCTCTATCTCGTTGTTGCGAAGTGTAGATTATACGATGTCCCCTGCAGCCCAATTGTTTTGGAAAACCCTAAAGGAGTATCAATAATAGTGCTCGTGCTGAGCGCACAAATAGAAAAAGCTGGGAGATAGTAAATATCGACCCAGCTTTCTCGTCCCGAACTCGGACGATAATGTCCTTATCCAGTATGTTGTAACGTCTACCTTGCGGCGATCGTCGTCGAAGGCTTCCCGGACGCGTCCGCAGCCTTCTTGTCGTCTACAGACAAAATCCGGTAGTCCAAGCGACCAACACGGACAATCTCATTGAGTTCGTTGTAACCGCCAACAAACTCACCACGCAAAAACACGTACGGTACGGTGTCTTGCTTGGTCTCGGAGATCAACTTGTTCTCAAAGTGGCGGTTCTCCGACTCATCGAGCTGAAGATAGTCAAAATCGACCTTGGCATTGTTGAGCAGGGTGATTGCACGCCCGGTCCACGGACAAGAGTCTCGTCCGTAGATCTGTGCAGCAATCTCAGGGTCGCCAAGCCCCTTAGCAGCATCAGTAGCACTGTTCTCTGCTGCGGTTGGAGGTGGCGCTACAGCGGCGGCAGCAGCCATCGCCTCTTCGTGAGGAGATGGACCATCGTCGCCATCGACGCTAAGGCCTCCAAGTTTCGCCATGCGCTCGCCGATCTTTCGCAAGGTCGGCGAGTCTTTTTTCTCTAAGAGATAGTCTCTCAGGTCGCCGCCGAGTTCATCGGCGCGATTGAGACCAGTGGCAATACCTTTACCGGCCTGTGCAGCGGCAGATTTTGCCGCTCCCAATAGATTTTCCTTGAGTCCCATGGCGCTACTACCAATCATCTTAGTTGAGTACGTTGAGCTGTGTCCGGCCGGCTGGCACTGGTGGACGGTTCTCGTCAACAACTTCTTCTGTCTTAACGGCCGAGTGCGCTTTGGTCTTAGTGGCTTTGGCAGCAGCAATTTTCGCTACGATTGCGAGGTTGCTTTCAACCTTCTCCTTGTTGCGAAGAGCCATGCCCATCTTGATGATTTTGCCAATGCGTCCGCGGATGCTCTTGTCGGCATTCACGATCTGTCCGACTTCGTGTACTAGATCTGCTGTTGTACAGGAGTAAACGTGTGGGCTGCGGTGGAATGCGTGGTTGAGCTTAGGGTTCTTGACCAGGAATGCCTGGACTTCTTCCATCGTCATGTTTGCTTCAGTCAGAGCTTGCTCAACCTCTTTTTTGGCCAACTGCTTGGCTTTGAAGAGCTGCATTTGCACGCGGCTGTAAACGTTGACAGCGCCATCGCCATTGGTCTCGATGGGCAAGAAGATACCCTGTGGGTACATCTCGGTGATCATCGACTGAACACCATCGGACACAGAGCTAGAAGGCATGCAACCGAAAGGCTTGATGCTCAAAGTCATGTTGACCTTGTTTTTGGCTACATTGAGAATCAGCTTGCCGACCTCCATGTGGCCTTCGCCGCCGCGCAGGTTGTTGTCGTAGAAAGCGTGGCTAACATCAGCCAGCTCGTCCATGTCCGCAAGATGGAATCCTCGGAGACCAATAGCGTGAGACATTCCCTTAAAGAATACGCGAAGACCTTTGTCTACAGCGATAAGCATTGCGAGCTTCTT